>CAWUOE010000414.1:0-3687 GCA_963923355.1 uncultured Gemmataceae bacterium
TTCGTGATCTGGTCCCTCGGCCGCAGGTGGTTCTCCGGGGCCCGGTGGCAGTCCAGACACCACTCCATCAACAGCGTCCCCTTCTGGTAGACGGCCTGCATTTGGTCGATGCGCCCATGGCAGCTGGCGCAACCGATACCTTTCGCCAAGTGGATGCTGTGGTCGAAGTAGGCGAAGTCGGCCAAACGGTGCAGCCGCTTCCACTCGATCGATTGCTCGTTCTTGTAGCTGTCACGCACCAGGCTGAGCATCTCGCTGCCCACCCAGATCTGGCTGTGGCAGTTCATGCAGGTCTTGGTGGGCGGCACGTTGGAGTGCGCCACCTGCTCGGCAGAGGTATGGCAATACCGGCAGTCGATGCCCAAACCGTTCACATGGTGGGCATGGCTGAATTGGATCGGCTGGGTTTTCCCGTCCATCGAGCCGGTCGCATAGGGGGAACGGGCGTAAATCATCGCCGCCCCACCCAAAGCCGCCGCACCCAAAACACCCCCGACAATCGCCACCCGGTACAGGGTATTGGCCAGCTTGGGAAACAATTGCGCCATGGACATCCTCCCCAGACCCATCCACCTGCACCGCAGACTAACCGATGCGGCAAGGCAAACCCAAGCGACAAATCAGCGGAAAGGCTGTTTTCCTCAGCCTAACCACTGGTCACGCCCGGGATCGGGTCATCCGAGCCCTATCTTTCCTAGGTTATGTGCAAGTTTCATGCCGGCCACCGGGGTTTGGAGGCCCGTCCTTAATTCGCTTCTTTTTATGACCAATTACTTGCTCCCCCAACCAAAACCGCGCCCCCAGCGTTGCCGGTCCCGAGAATGGGCCCGGCCTGCGTTCCGGCATTTGGGAAGATTCGTCCTTTTTCTCCCCAAACCTTGAAGACCGTCACGCTTGGCCAGGGTGTTTCCAGGGGGCACGGTATTCCCGCGTCAACAGCGCCGTGGATTCCGGGTCCCCAACCACCATGTGGGTCTTCGGGTCATAACGCAGGGTCCGGCCCACCTGCATCGACCGGTTGGCCAACACGCACGCGGCGGTCGAAATGTGCCCCTGCTCGATATCCGCCACCGGCCGTCCCCGGCTGGCCACCGCTTTCAGCCAGTCCCGCAGATGGGCCCGCACCGCGCTGGCCACATGCCGTTCCAGATCCTTTTCCGTCTTGTCCTCGGGATATTTGTCCTCCTCCATCAGCGCCCTGCCCGAAAGCTTCGCCTGCCGGGAGCCGGACGGAAAGAACTCATACCGGTTGACGCTCAGCTTCAGGTGCCCCTTGTCGCCATAAATCGTTGCGCCCCAAGGGTATTCGGGATCCGGTGCATCACCCCAGGTCCGGTGGTTCCAGGTCACCGACAACCCTTCGAACTCAAACACCGCCGTCTGGGTATCCGGGATGTTAGCCTTGCTGGCTTTGTCCATCCAGATGCCGCCCGTCGAACTGACCCGGTTGGGCCAACCCAGTTCCAGCATCCAGCGGACCATGTCCAGCATGTGGATGCACATATCCCCCAATATGCCGTTGCCATACTCCCAAAAAGCCCGCCATCCCCGCGGATGCACCATCGGGTTGAACGGACGCATCGGCGCCGGACCGGTCCACAGGTCGTAGTCCAGACTCGCAGGCGGCTGAATGTCAGCGGGATTACCCCGGGCACGCATATGGTAATAACAATAGATATCAGCCTGTGATATCTTGCCTAGCAGACCCGGCTTGATCACCTTCTCCAGGGCTTCCACCAGGTGCGGGGTGCTCCGCCGCTGCGTTCCCACCTGCACCACCCGTTTCAGCCGCCGGGCGGTTTCCAGCAGGGCCTTGCCTTCGCTCACATCAACACTGATCGGTTTTTGCAGGTACACATCCGCCCCGGCCTCCATCGCCGCGATTCCCTGCAGCGCATGCCAGTGGTCCGGCGTTTCCACAATCACCAGGTCCAAGTCCTTTTCGGCCAAAAGCTGCCGGTAGTCTTTTTGCAACCTTGGCTTTTTTGAACCCGGCTGCCGTCGCGCAACCCACTCGGCGGCCTCGTCCATCATCCGGCTGTCCGCGTCGCACAGCCCAACGATGTTCACCGGCGCCACTTGGATCAGCCGCATCAGGTCGCTCTTGCCGTACCAGCCGCACCCGATCAGGGCCACACGCGGGGGCTTGCCGCCAAACTCGTCCCCATACCCCGGCCGGGCCCCCCAGGCGGCCGCCGCGCCGCTGGCCAGAAACACGCGTCGATCCATGACCGTCCTCCCCTGCTTGCCTTCCGCCCGGCATGCATCCTAAGCCCCGCCGCGCTCCCAGTCCATCAGGACCGGAGGCTCCCCAGGAAACGGCAACGCCGGGGGCACCAAGGCGCCTCCGGCGTTAAAGAAACTACAAGTATCTCTTTATTTGCTCAAGTCCACCAGGTTGGCTGCGTCGAAGGTCGGGCCCTCAACGCACACCCGCTGGTAGTCCCACCCGCTCGCCTGCTCGGACGATGCCACCTTCACCACGCAACTGAAGCAGATGCCCAGCCCGCAGGCCATCGGCGTCTCCAGAGACACCTGGCAGGGCACTCCCCGCTCGCGGGCCCAGCGCGCCACCGCGTGCAGCATCGGCTCCGGCCCGCAGGCCACGATCCACTCTGGCTTTTCAAGGGAATCCAATCCGTCCGTCACGCGGCCCTTCAGGCCGGTGCTGCCGTCCTCCGTGCAGGCGACAACGCGGGCCCCCGCCTCCTCGAAGGCTTCCAGCCCGGCCAACAGTTCCTGGCGTCGGGCCCCGTACACCAGTTCCACCCGCTCCGCCACGCGCCGCCGGTTCGACCCGCCAAAGACCCGTTGGCCTGTCAACTCGCGGCTGTAGGCCAGAAACGGCGTTTGCCCGATGCCTCCGGCCACCAGGGTCACCCGTTTCACGTGGGCGGGCACTTCCGGGAATCGCGTCCCCAGTGGACCCCAGATCTCCACCGTATCCCCGGGTTTCAGGCCCGAAAGCAGTGTGGTCATCCGGCCCACCACCAGGTGGACCACTTCCAATCCGATCACCCTGCCCTCGCCATCCACCACGGTGTCGTACAGGGCGAAGGGCCTGCCCAGCAGGGGATCGGTCCTGCCGGGCAGCCGAACCATGAAGAACTGCCCCGGCTGCGACGAAGCCGCCAACTCAGGGCAGCTCAGCCGCAACCGCCAGGTGCGTTCTGCCAGAAGGTCATTGGCCAATACGGTCGCGCCGACATGGGCGCAGGGTCGGGTGCTTGGGCAAGTGGCGGACATGGCGTTCCAATCCCTCAGGCGTGCCAGGGCTTACTCATCCTCACCGGGCTTCTTCCGCCAGTTCGGTTTGCGCGCGGGCCGAACCGGGGGCTTGTACCCGGAAGGTAATGGCGTGTTGGCCTTGGGAACCCCCCGGGGCATTCTGGCCCTGGGCGTGCGGGTGTCTCCAGGCCGCGGGGTAAACCGCAAGGTCCCCGGGCGGTCAGGTCTGCCAGGCCCCTTCCCTCGCGGCGGACCACCAGGCCCACCCCGCATCGGTCGCTCTCCGTCTCGACCTCGCGGTGGACCACCAGGCCCTTCCCGATAGGGTCGCTCTCCAACTCGTCCACGCGGCGGGCCACCGGGCCCACCCCGCATCGGTCGCTCTCCGTCTCGACCTCGCGGTGGACCACCAGGCCCTTCCCGATAGGGTCGCTCTCCAACTCGTCCACGCGGCGGGCC
>CAWUOE010000415.1:0-3680 GCA_963923355.1 uncultured Gemmataceae bacterium
CCATCCCGGGCCACACGCGCGAGCCCCGCTTCGTGGTGGCCGGCACCCGCGGCCTGACCGTCTCGCCCCTCGGTCTGGCCGAGGAGTTCCCGCCCATCTTCTTCGACGCCCCGGCCGCGAAGGAGGCGCTGGCTTCCTGCAAGGCACGCCTGGCGGGTTGGCCCGGGGGCAAACCCACCGCCGGGGCCCGCATCTATGTGGCCTCGCTGGCCGACCGCGCGGGCGACCCCGCCACCGCCGAAGAGATCGCCAAGCCCTTGGCAAGCCTGGGCGCCGCCGACTGGCAGGTGGTCCTGGCGGCGCAGCGGGAAGTCCTCGGGGGCTCCCCGGGTGAATCGGTAGCGGCCCTGGAAAAGAAACTCGATTCAATGCCGGAACCCGCGCGGATGGCGGGCATATACTTCCGTGGGCTAGCTTGCCGGAAAGCGGCGCCCAACGGCAGGGCCACGGTCATCTCTTTCCTGACCCTGCCGGCGCGGTACGGAACCACCTGCCCTGAAATGGCCGCCGCCGGACTTTACCAGGCCGCCGCCGGTCTGGAGGCGACCGGTGACGCCCGCGCCGCGCTGGCGGTCCGCCGCGAGCTGCTCACACGCCACCGCGCCACCTACTTCGGATTCCGTCTCGCTCAGGAATCGACAACACCCAACCCGGGAGGCCTCCAATGAGAAAGCTCTGGAATTCACCCTTGATCCGGGCCGGCATACTCTCCGCCGTGCTGGCAATCCTGGTCCTGCCCGCCCTGGCCCGGGGTGCCGACACGAAGTCCGAGGCCCCCCGCCGAACCGGCAGCTTCCGCGAGGCCGTGGAGGACGGTGGCACCATCGGCTTCATCATCATCCTGTTGGGAACCGCCGCCATCGGCCTGACGGTGGAGCACGCCCTGACCATCCGCCAGACCCGCGTGATGCCCGAGGAGGCCGTGGATGACCTGACCAAGATGGTCAAGGGACGGAAAATCGATGAGGCCATCGCCTATTGCGAGTCGCGCGAGCACCCGTCCCTGCTGACCAATGTGGTGCTGGCTGGCCTGCTGCGCTACCGCGGGTCCGAATATGGCTACGCCGAGTACCGCGCCGCTGTGGAGGAAGCCGGCGAGGAGCAGACCAACCGCCTCTACCGCAAGACAGAGTTCCTGGCGGTGATCGGCGCCATTGCCCCCATGCTGGGTTTGCTGGGCACGGTGCAGGGCATGATCGAAGCCTTCAACACCATTGCCATGACAGGCGGCGCCGCCACCCCGGCAGATCTGGCCAGTTCCATCTCCAAGGCCCTCGTCACCACCTTCGAGGGGTTGGTCGTCGCCATCCCCACCCTGTCGGTGTTGAGCTTCTTCCGCACCCGCATCGATCACCTGGTGGCCGAGGCCGGCAGCAAGGTGGAGCACCTGCTCATGCCGCTCAGCCGGGCCAAATAAACGGGGGTGTCGCCATGCGCCTGAGCCGCAAGCACCGCAACCACGGCATCGGCTTCGACATCACGCCGATGATCGATGTGGTGTTCCAACTGATCATCTTCTTCATGACCTGCTCCCAGATCGCGGCGGTGGACCAGACCCCGGTGGACCTTCCCCGGCTGCCCGGGGCGACAGACCCCGGCCAGCGCGACCTGGCGATCAGCATCCGGAAGGATGGCACGCTCCTCCTGCTGGGCAAGCCGGTCACCCTGCCCGACATCGAGGCCCGGGTGCGGGCCGTCGCCGCCGAGCGCGGCGGTTCCGACAAGGTCTCCGTGGCGCTGCGGGTGGATGCGGCCGCGCGCAGCGCCCTTCCCAACGGCGTGGTCCGGGCACTGGTCGCCCAGGGTTTGCAGCGCGGGCTGATCGCGGTCGAGGCCGCCGGATTGACGGGGGAATGAGCCATGCGACTCGTCAAGCGGAGGAAGCGGAAGAACAGCGTTGAGTTGAACCTCACCAGCATGATCGATGTGATCTTCCTGTTGCTGGTATTCTTTCTGACCAATCTGGGATTTTCACGATCGGAAATGGAGCTTCAGACCTCGCTGAGAGCTCAGGCCGAGGCGGGCAGGCGGGCCAATGTGGAAAGGGTGGTTGTGGAGTGCGTGCCCCGGGGCGATTCCTTCGGCTACAAGGTGGGCTCGCGCACGGTGAATGACCTGCCCGCGCTCACCGCGCTGCTCAGGCAGCTTCCGGCCAAGGCGAACGGGGCCTTTGTGAGGGTGAACGATGCGGTGCCATTCGGATTTGCCGCGGGAGCGGTGCAGGCGGTCACCGATGCCGGTTTCAGCACGGTCCAGTACATACCGGCTTCTGGCCTCTAGCCTGCTGCTGCTTACCGTCTGCCAGATCGCCCGACCCCAGCCTTCCGGGGCGGAGTCCGCCGATCCGGTGGAAGCCTACCTGGTCCGTCTGGGCCTGGGGGACCATGCCATCGAGTACCTCGAGGGCGAACTGGCCAAAAACCCCCGGCGGGAACCGCTGGCCCGCACCCTGGCCGACCATTACGCCAACCGCCTGCTCGATGCCGCCGACCCCGCCGAGCTGGACGCGGTCCAGGAAAAAATCACCGCCCTCCTGGCCAGATTCCCCGCCCTGCGCACTCCCCAACTCGACACCATCGTCCTACAGGGGGAATTTATCCGGGGGGAAAAGGACTTCGGCCAGTGGGTCTTCCACCCGGAGGACACCCGGACCCGGGACCGTGCCGCCGAAATCTTCGCCCGCATCGGCCCGTCACTGCGCGCCCACGCCGCCACCCTGGAAACCACCAGGCAGAGACTGGAAGCCGAGGCGGAGAAGGCTCCCGACGGGCCCGCGCGCGACACCAGATTCCGGATCGCTGATCGCGCGGCCCAACATTTTGGCCGGGCCGCTTTCTTAGCCGCCTGGTCCCACTACTATCTGGCGCAACTCAAGCATCTGGATCCCGCGGATGAAACCCTGCGCCAGGCCTCCGCCCTGTTCCGCAAGCTGATCCCGGTGGAGGATGCACCCAAGGATGCCGACTTGGAAGAGTTGGACCTGGCTTCCCGGTTGCGGGCCAAGGCGGCGCTGGGCCTCGCACTGGTGGACATCGCCACCGGCAAGCTCGATGCCGGCACCGCCTGGTTTCATGCCCTGGCCGGCAACCAGGTTCACCCCGAGGTTCGGGATGCTGTCAGCTTCTGGTACCTTTTGGCCCTGATCCGCGCCGGCAAGGCCGAGGACGCCATCGCCTTCGCCAAAAGCCAGACCGCACCCGGCCAGGCTGCTCCCCCCGGCCAGATCAATTTTTTCAAACTTCTCGTCACACAGGCCGGAAGTCAAAAGGGCCTGTGGTTGCCACTGGGTCAGGAGGGCCTGCTCGGTCTGACCCAGGCGGGCCACGCCGAGGCCGCCGGCGCGTTGGCCTCCCAATACAAGCTCCCGGTCTCCGAAGATTCCTGGCCCGGCCGTTTACTCGCCGCCCTGGCCCTGCTGGAGACGGCCGAAAAAAGTTCTGCCGCCGCCGACTACCGCCGCGCCGCCGATGCCTTCCTGTCCGCCCGGGAACGCGGCGAAAAAAACTCAGCCCCCTGGATCAAGGCCGGGTACCAAGCGGCGTATTGCCTGGCCAAAGCCAGCGACTGGCCCGGCACCCTGCGGCTGCTTGAACCCTCGCTCCAACAAATCCGCGACAAGCACCCCGAACTGGGCGGTGATGCCACCTGGCTCCTCGCGGTCACCTACGAAAACCTCCTAG
>CAWUOE010000416.1:0-3676 GCA_963923355.1 uncultured Gemmataceae bacterium
GCCCAGCCTTCCCAAGGCTGTGAAACGGGTTCGACTCCCGTATCCCGCTCTTAGCACCTCAACCAAATCTTCTCGGCTTAGTTCGTCCGTTTCCTGCATTCAGGAAATAGGGTGAACCACTTTAATCTGTGTTTTCCTGATGGGAAGCATCTGGAAAAACATGTTGCAGGGCAACAGGATCAGCCTGAAAAGATAGATCGGAATTCGGGTGGACTTTCCTGCCTGCAGGACTATCACCTGCTGCTTCATGCGCTCCGGATACCGGACCTTACGGAATCCCAACGACTGACATGCGGACTTGAGTTCCGTAATGTTGGCAAACGGAAAAAGGATCCGGTCGAACGGACCGGGCAATGATTCACGCCCCACCCAAATAATGGCGGCAGGCACCAGGCCGAACGGGATCATCAACACAAAAAAGTAGTCGCTCCAGCCCTGCTGATACCCGATCCACAGAAAACTCAATAGCGTAAGCAACGTTAGCCATTGCGATACGGACCACTGAACCGAAACAGTTTTCCTCACCACAAAATTCGATTCCAACAGCAACAACAGTCTCTGGGTGAAATCCCACTCCGCCTTGGACAAGTAGGCGGGAATATCTTCCGTGTCGCCGTAAAAACACCATTCCTGCTTCGCCACAAACCCGACAGCGCTATCGCTTGAATCCTTGAATTCAGCCAGTTGATCCCTAAAGCCGTAGGACCGCACTTCCCCCGCGAGATACCGGCGAATGAGCGCGGCTAATCTGTCCCGCTGGTCGCGATCAACCATGTCTTTTCGCCCGGCCACAGATTGGCTTGGTGAAAGAACCGGGCTGAAATCCATGGATCACCTTTTAACCCAATGCTCGCCGGGCATCAATCGCTGGGCCCAAAGTCAATTTTATCCCATCTGAAAAGGCCCTCGCCAGGACCAAGTAATCCCTTCGACAAAATCCCCTTTCCCCGCTTGCCCGTCCAACTGATTTAGCGTCCAATCAAATGTAATCCTCAGGCGATTTCGGAACATCCGCCACCCCTGGCGGCCAAACCCCCTGCACCTTGTCGCAACCGTTTGTGTATGGGCTGGGACTTTTTTAACCGTCAAACCAGGGTGCCACCTTGAAACCTGTCCCCGATCGCCCCACCAGCATCCGTCACGGCATGATTGCCATCACCACATTCGTGGCGCTTATGCTCTACCTCGATCGGGTATGCCTGAGCATTGTCGGCAGTTCGATCAAAAAAGACCTGAACTTTTCCGAGCTGGATTTCGCCCGGCTGTTGTCAGCGTTCTTCTGGGCTTACGCGCTGTGCCAGATTCCCGCGGGGTGGATCGGCGACCGCCACGGTCCCCGGGTGGTGCTGGCTACCTACTTGTTTTTCTGGTCCCTCTGCACCGGCCTGATGGGGATGGTCAGCGGCTTTACGGCCTTCCTGCTGCTGAGACTGGGTTGCGGCCTGTTCGAGGCGGGTGCTTACCCGCTGGCCAACGCCATCGTGCGTCGCTGGGTGCCCCTGTCGGGCAGGGGATTGGCCAGTGGCACCGTGGCCGTGGGAGGACGCCTGGGCGGCGCGATCGCCCCCATGCTCACCACCTCGCTCGCCGCCGGCGCGGCGGATGGGTGGCGCAGGCCTTTTCTCCTTTATGGTCTGGTGGGCATGGTGGGTGCCGTGGTGTTCTGGTTCTGGTACAGGGACCGGCCGGAACAGCATCCCGCCATCAACCAGGCCGAAATCGACCTGATCCAGGGCGACGGGCCACCGGTGGATACTTCCAAACCATCGTTTCCAAACCTGTCAGCCCTGGCCGGCAGCCGAAGCCTCTGGCTGGCCTCGGTGGTCCAGTTCCTGTCGAACTTCGCCTGGGTGTTTTTGCTCACCCTGCTGCCCGACTACCTGGAGAAGGTGTTCCGGTTGCCTGTGGAAACCCAAGCCCGGTACCAGTCGCTTCCCCTCTACTTCGGCATCGTCGGCATGTTTTTCGGCGGCTGGGTGACGGACTACTGTTTCAAGAAGCTGGGCCCGCAATGGGGCAGGTCGCTGCCCATGGCCGCCTCGCGCGTGGTGGTGGGGCTGGCTTACCTCGCCTGCCTGTTCCTGCACGACCCGCTTCCCGTGGTGGCCATGATGTGCGTGGTGGCGATGGCCACCGACATGGGCAATCCCGCATTCTGGGCCTGGTGCCAGGATGTGAGCCATAAGCACGTCGGCTCAGTGGTCGGCTGGGGCAACATGTGGGGCAACATCGGTGCGGCCCTCGCCCCGGAAATTTTTGTCCATGTGAAGGGGATGTATCCGGACAACCCGGCGATGGGCTGGAATGCCGTTTTCCTGATGTGCGCCTTGGTTCAGGTGGTGGGCACCCTGGCTTCGCTGGGCATCGACTCCACCCACTCGATCAACGCGGAGCGCACGAAGACCCCGCAATAAAAAACCTTTCACCTTACCTGCAAAATCCGCGCGTTACCGCTGTCTGCAATGGTGATCACACCATCAGGGCTGACCGTCACCGCGTGGGGATCTTTCAATTCCATCCGGGTCGGGTCGCCTCCCGCCTTGCCCTTGCCCGGCTTGCCGGTACCCGCCACGGTGGTCAGCGTTTTGGTTGACGGATCGTACCGGCGGATCGCGTGGTTGGAGGAATCGGCAATCAGCACCTTGCCGTTCTTTTCAATCCAAATGTATTTCGGGCTGTTCAGCGGGCATTCCAGCGCCGGGCCTTCCTTCAATGGGCCGGGCTTGCCGGTGCCGGCCACGGTGCGGATCTTGCCGGCATTGTCCACCACACGCAGCGCGTTACCCCCTCGCTCCAGGATGTACAGAAGGCCGTGGCCGTCCATCGCGCAGGCCCTTGGATCCACCAGCGGGGACTCTGACGCCCTGTCGCCGTCCTTGGGCACCGCGCGCTCGCCATTCCCCGCGATGGTGGAAATTCGCACGCCCACCCGGCGGATCCTGCGGTTGCCCAGGTCCACCACCAGGTAATCGGTTCCCTTGGGCGTGGAGGCCAGGTGGTAGGTCTCAAAAAACCGCGCCCCCTCGGGCGCGCCGCCATCCCCCGCGAAACCCTTCCCGCCCTCTCCGGCCACCGTGGTCAACGCACCGGTCTGCGGATCGACTTGGCACACCCGGTGGTTGAAGGTATCCGCCACCAGCACCCGGCCATCCGACAGGCGCACCACATCGTGCGGTGCGTTCAACTGGGCCCGTGAACCGGTGCCGTCGCTGTTACCCGCCGTGCCGTTTCCGGCCAGCACCCGGACCCGGGGGGTGGCTCCCGGGTCCACCCGCACGATCTGGTGCCGCTTGTAGTCCGAAACAATCAAGGCCTTGTCAGGCATGAAGGCGAAGCCGAAGGGCATTGGCAGTTGCGGATGGTCTGCGATCACCTCCACCAGGGTGGGGGCGGATTGTGCCCGGGTTGCCCCGGTTCCCCAAGCCGCGCCAAAACAAACCACCACCGCCTGCAACCACAACCTGCGCAGCATTGTTGCGTCCTCCAGCCCGTCCGCCACCCTTTAGTTCACCCTTGGCGAGCGGTTGATACCTCCCGCTGCCAAGGGGTTTGATCTGGAGTATCCTATGAAACAGGACCTCCCGCCAGTTTTTCGGGAAAACAGACGGTTTTCATCCTTCAGACGGAACGATCCCACCATGGCCCCTGCCCTGCCGGCGACCCCAGCCCCCACCAC
>CAWUOE010000417.1:0-3672 GCA_963923355.1 uncultured Gemmataceae bacterium
GTGACCGCGGTGGCCATGAACGGCGCAGCCGCCATCCATGATTTCGAACTCGCCTTCCGCGGACGCACCAGCGAGGATGTGGGCGCGGTGCTGCTGAACGGCAACTTCGGCATGGCCCGTGAGACGGCCGACGCGATGGCGCTGGCCTCAGCACGCGGGGCTGTTGCCGGCTTCGGCCAGGCGCTGGGAGAGCACCTCGACCAACTGGACAAGTCGGGGCAACTGGCCAACCCGGAGGCCAGCCTGGTGCTGGCCGCCTACCGGGCCGGGGCATCGTGCACCATCCATGTGGCCATGGGCACCGATGTGGTGCACATGCATCCGCAGGTCTCGGGGGCCAACCTGGGCGCAGCCTCGATGGTGGACTTCCGCCGGCTGTGCACCGTGGTGAGCCGGCTGGCGCACGGCGTGTGGTTCAACATCGGCAGCGCGGTGATCATGCCCGAGGTGTTCCTGAAGGCTGTCTCTGTCGTGCGCAACATGGGGCACGACCTGGCGGGGCTGGTGGCGATCAACTTCGACAAGGAATCGAAATACCGCACCGCGACCAACGTGCTGTCGCGTCCGGCGGCGGTGGGTCTGGAGATGACAGGGAACCACGAGATATTGCTGCCGTTGATGCACGCGGCGGTGGCCGAGGGATTGGCCGCCGGTGGCCGGGGCGGCGAAACGGAAGCGCCCAGCGCGCAGAGGCAGGCAGCATGAGCGTGGAAACAAACGCGTGGGGCGCCGATCTGGCGGACCTGGTGGGGAAGCTGGGCGAGCCGGAAGTGCTGGTGCTTGGCGACCTGATGCTGGACCGGTACGTGTGGGGCGACGCCGAGCGCATCAGTCAGGAAGCTCCGGTCATCCTGCTGCGGGCGGACCGCCGCGAGGAGCGGCTGGGCGGTGCCAGCAGCGTGTCGATGATGCTGAGCCATCTGGGAGCACGGGTGAAGCTGGCCGGGGTGGTGGGCGTGGATGATGACGCCCGCCGGGTGCGGGGATTGTTGGACGCGCTTCAGATCGACCATTCGACGGTGCTGGTGGACGGCACACGCCCGACCACGGTGAAGGAACGCTACATCGGCCGGGCGCAGCAGAAACATCCCCAGCAGATCCTGCGGGTGGATTTCGAGCAGAGGGCGGCGCTGGAAAAGGCGATGGAGGACCAGCTTTCCCAAGCTTTGGACTCGGCTCTGGGGTCGGCGGACATCGTGCTGGTGAGCGATTATGACAAAGGTGTCTGCACACCCGGCCTGCTGCGCAAGCTGACGGACAATTGCCGGAAGCGGGGCATCCGCATCCTGGTCGACCCGACCCGGGGGGGTGATTACGGGAAATACCGGGGAATGTCGTCGATGACCCCCAACCGGCTGGAGGCGGGACTGGCCACCGGCCGGGTGCTGGACTCCATCCCCGAGGCGCTGGCGGCTGCGGAGCAATTGCGGTCCACCCTGGACCTGGAGGCGGGGATTGTCACGCTGGACAAGGAAGGTATGGCCCTGGCAGGAGGCGACGGGCCGGGCCTGGTTTTCCCGGTTCGGCCGCGGCAGGTGTATGACATCACCGGCGCGGGTGACATGGTGCTGGCCGTTCTGGGCTTGGCGATGGCCTCAGGTGCAGACTACGGGCGGGCCATCCGCCTGGCGAACGTGGCCGGCGGCCTGGAGGTGGAGAAGATCGGTGTGGCTCCAGTGAGCCGTCAGGAGATCCTGCAGGACTTGGCGCGCGGTGGTCTGTCGGGCCGACCGGGCAAGCAGGTGGCGCTGGCTGACCTGTTGTCACAACTGGACCTGGTACGGGCGGGCGGATCGCGCGTGGTGTTCACCAACGGGTGCTTCGACCTGCTGCACGCCGGGCATGTGCAGTACCTGGCCGAGGCCCGCGCGCAGGGCGACCTGCTGGTGGTGGGCCTGAACAGTGACGCCAGCGTGTCGCGCCTGAAGGGACCATCCCGGCCGGTCAATCCCCAGGAGGCGCGCGGTGCCGTGCTGGCCGGCCTGGAGAGTGTGGATTTTGTGGTGGTGTTCCAGGAGCAGACCCCCCTGGAGCTGATCCGGGCCATCCGTCCGGATGTGCTGGTGAAGGGCGCTGACTACAGCAAGGACAAGGTGGTGGGTGCCGACCTGGTCGAGTCGTGGGGGGGCCGTGTCCATTTGGCCGACCTGAAACAGGGCTATTCGTCCACCCGGCTGATCAACCGCATGGAGGCCGCGTGAGACAGCCCAACCGGTCCCGAAGTCTTGCCGTGTTCATCCCCGGCTGGGTGGGGGACGCGGTCATGGCCACACCGGCACTGCTTGCCCTGCGCGGTGCGCATCCGGGCTGGCGAATGGTGGGTGTTGGCAAGCCGGCACCCATGGCGGTGCTGGAGGGACTGGACCTGTTTGACGAACAGGTGGTGTGCGCCGGCAAGGGCTGGGACAAGGGCACCCTGGAAATAGCCCGTCGGATCCGGCCAATGCAAATCGGCAAGGCGGTCCTTCTTTCGAACAGTTTTCGCACGGCGCTTTCCGCCTGGCTGGGCGGGTGCGGCGAGCGGATCGGCCTGGCCATGCATGGCCGGAGCCTGCTTTTGAGCCAGGCGCTCCAGCCCACGCTGGACGCATCGGGCCGACGGGCGATCCACCCCGCCCTGCTGGAATACAACCGGATCGCCGAGGCGGCGGGGGCCCCGGATCCAGGCAGGCGTCTGCGCTTGGCGACCCGACCGCAGGATGAGGCGGCGGCTGACCAGGTGTGGGGACTGACCGGCCTGAGTGACCGGCCGGTGGTGGTGCTGAACCCGGGGGCGGCTTTCGGGCAGGCGAAATTCTGGCCGCGCACACACTTCGCTGAACTGGCCGGCCGGCTGGCCGACCAAGGATTTGGCGTGCTGGTGCTGTGCGGACCGGCGGAAGCCCAATTGGCGCAGGCGATTGCCAGTGACGCGGACCATCCCCGCGTGCAGGCATTGGCCCACCCGCGTGGACCTGATCCCAGTCTGGGGTTGAGCAAGGCCTGTGTGAGGCGGTCGGCCCTGCTGGTCACCACCGACAGCGGGCCGCGACACTTCGCCCAGGCTTTCGATGTGCCGGTCGTCACCTTGTTCGGCCCCACCCACATCGGGTGGACGGAAACCTGGCACCCCCGTTCCATCCACTTGCAAAAGCAACTGGACTGCGGGCCCTGCCAGCAGCGAGTCTGCCCGCTGGGTCACCACCGCTGCATGAACGAGCTGGGCGTTGAGGAGGTCCACCGTTCCTGCATGGAACTGCTGGGCCTGCACGGAGGCCATGCCCTGCCCATGGCCAGGAGCGCCGGATGATCCTTCCCCTGGTGGTGCTGGCTCTCCTGCTGGGTGGAATGTCCCTGGCCATCCGGCTGGGGAACCGCCGTTGCGGCCCCATTGCCCGGATGGTGGTGCATCCCGATTGGCGGCACCGCCTGAGCGGCTGGAACCTGACCGATCCCGACCGCCTGACGGCGCTTGCGGGGGTGAGGGTCACCGGCCACCGGGACAGGCATGTCCGGCGCACGCACCTGGGACCGGCCCGCGCCGTGCCCGGGATGTGCGCCTTTTTGAAAATTGAGACACGGGTGCGGTGGAGGCAGAAGTGGAAAGCATGGCGCGACGGTCTGGGGTTTGTTTCCCTATCCCAGCGTGAGGCCAGGCTGCTGAACAGCTGTCTCTTATACACATCTCCGAGC
>CAWUOE010000418.1:0-3668 GCA_963923355.1 uncultured Gemmataceae bacterium
TCAGCATGGCTTCCCGACTGTCCAGGCGCAGACCACCTTGTTGTTTTTTTTCACCGTGACATTTTTGGCACTGTTCGGTCAGCAGCGGACGGATGCTCTGTTCAAAAAAATCATCCGCTGGAGAACTGGCGTGGGTGTTTGGGACACCGACGCAAACCAGCAAAAGCCACCACCCGGCCATGGAGAGAAGCCGTTTGGTTCCCGTCCTGGATTTACGGGAAAAAGACATCGAGTCAGCTCCCGGACAATGGGAGGAGGAAGGCGGGATTTCAAAAGGCCATTGGGCCCCACAAACATACACTCAGTTTAATCCCCAAGGGGATCCGAAGCAATCGGCCGGGGCTGTCAATCCAGGGCCACCACGAGGCAAGTCACGTTGTCCTGAGAACCTCGAGCCAATGCGAGGTTGGTGAGGACTTCCGCAGCGGCCTGGGGTTGGGCGTGGGCCGCCAGTGTCGCCACATAATCGGCGTGGGCAATGAAATTGGCCACCCCATCGCTGACCAGGATCAACCGGTCACCTTTCTTTGGCGGGAATTCGTGGATTTCAGCCAGCTCCTGCATTTCTACGCAGCCTAGGTACTTGAATAGCCGGTTGCGCCAGGGATGGGTTTTGGCTTGTTCCGGGGTGAGCAAACCTTTGCGTACCAGTTCGTCTGTCACGGTGTGGTCGTGGGTCAGCCGGGTGCAGCCGCCATCCCGGATCAGAAAGGCTGGACTGTCGCCCAGATTGCCAACATACACCCGGTTGGGCACCACAAAAGCCACCACCGCGGTGGTGCCCATCCCTTGCATGGCGGGGTCTGAATGGGCTTGCTGGATGATTTTCTGGTTGGCGACTTCCAGGGCGATGGCCACCGCCTCTTGCGGAGGGTCCTTTTCCAAAACACGCTGCTGGATAATCTTTGGAATTTCAAGGGTAGCCAAACGACTGGCTTCCTCGCCCGCCAGCAGGCCTCCCATGCCATCGGCAACCACGAAAACGCCTTGGGGCAGATCGATGTGGAAAGCGTCCTCATTTTGGGGACGCTTTCCGGTTTGCGAGTGTCCGGCGGCTGTCACCTGCAGCAAATGCATGAAAACCTCCGGATCAACTTCGCTATCTTAAACATAACTGCAAATATGCGCCAGTTTGTGCCTCAACCATGGCTGAAGCCGGCAACAGGCGGTGCGTAAAAACGGAATAATCCCACCTTGATGCCCTCCCAGCCCGAAAAGCCGACCCTGCCAGTCATTCGACGACAACCGGCGGATGAATGGATGGACCGGCCGGATATTTCTTTTGCGGAACACCAGTTGGCCCTGAAGGGCTTGGCGAGGTTGAACCGCGCTTCCGGGGTGCACCAGAAGGTGTGGCGGGAATTGATGCTGGGGATGTCAGCCAACCACCAAACCGGGCCGGTGCGTTTGCTGGATCTCGCCACCGGCGGAGCGGACCTGCCGATACATCTGTTCCATCAGGCGCGTGGAGCCGGGCTGGACCTGCGAATCCTGGCGGTGGACCGGGCGGAGGGAGCGCTCCGCCATGCCATGGAGCGCTGCCAAGCTTCCGGAGTGCCGAGCGCGATGGGGGCTGATTTTCCCGATCAACCGGGCATTCATTTTTGTTTGGCAGATGCTTTGGCTTTTCCCTTGAGCCTTCCAGAGCCGGATTGGGTGACCAGTTCGTTATTCCTCCATCACCTCACCAACTCCCAGGCGTATGACCTGCTGGTGGCGCTGAGTGGCTTGGTGAGGAAAGGACTGGTCATCGCCGACCTCAGCCGGGGTTGGTTGAATCAGGCGTTGGTGACAATCGGTTCTCATTTGTTGTCACGGTCGCCTTTGGTGCACAACGATGGCCCCGCATCCATACGGGCGGCATTCACTTTGGTAGAGGCCCGTGAATTGGCTGAATCGGCGGGTTTAAAGGGAGTTTCATTGGTTCCGGCCTTCCCCGGGATGTGGCTGATGCGGTGGGAAAAACCATGACAGTTCCCGGGCGGGAAACCTGGGATGCGGTGGTGGTGGGAGCCGGGGTGGCTGGCAGTTATGTGGCGGCCCATCTGGCGCATGCCGGGGCCCGGGTGTTGTTGGTGGAACGGGACCATTTCCCACGCGACAAGGTATGCGGTTGCTGCCTGAATGACCGGGCGCTTCGGGCTCTGGGTGAAAGCGCCATCCCGTCCATTCGCGCTGTATTGGGGGAAGTGCGGCCCTTGGAAGGATTTCGATTGGGCGCCGGGGGCCGTTCGGCTTGTTGTCGCTTTCCCGCCGGGGGTGTGATCAGCCGAGCCAGACTGGATACAGCCTTAGTTGAAGCGGCACAAGGATGCGGTGCCCGTTTTTTATGTGGGATGCAAGCCCGCTGGGAGAAGGAAGACGAGGAGGGTGTGCAGCTACGGCTGGAGGGCCAGGGTGGGGAAAGCAAAGTGCGGGCCCGGTTGGTGGTTGCGGCGGACGGACTGGGATCGGAATTGCTCAGCAGCGCGACGGGAGAGGTTTCCCGGGTGCGGGAAGACTCCCTGATCGGGGCGGGTGTGGTGTTGCCTGCCGAATGTTCGGATGCTTTTGAGGCGGGCCTCATTCATATGGCGGTGGGGCGGGGGGGATATGTTGGTCTGGCCCGATTGGAAGATGGCCGGCTTGATGTGGCGATGGCCTGCGGGGCCACAGACGTGCGGGTCAGCGGAGGCTTGGGCGCCTTGGCAGGGCGATTGTTGAAAGAGGCGGGGTGGCCGTTGCCCCAGGGGATACTGGAAGCACGTTGGCGGGGCACACCACGCCTGACCCGAAGGCCCAGGATTCGACAGACCAAGCGTGTGGTGGCGATGGGGGATGCGCGAGGATACATCGAGCCGTTCACGGGCGAGGGGATGGGTTGGGCGCTGGATGGAGCGAGGAGGCTGTTGCCCGGGATGAAAGCGGTAGCTTTGGGCGATAGCCCTGCTTGGCCCCAATGGCAGGTACCGGCATTTCAAGGATTGGCCTGCAAGGGGTTGGCGGCTTTTTTGCGACGCCCTAGATGGGTTGGACTATCCGTGCGGCTATTGAAGGTGGCCCCCTTCCTTGCACAGCCATTCGCCTGGTGTACCGGTCGAGGCAAAACACGGGTGAGGGTTGGGGAAGGATACAGCGAGAGCCTTGGCGGAATGGAAGGGGGCGGGTGGAAATGCGATTAGGTCCGATAGGAACCGCGGTGCCACGGCACTGTTACGACCGCGCGCGCGACCTGGAGGTGGCCCGTCTGATCCTGCGGCCCACGGCGGAGCAGGAGAGCTGGATTCCCGGGGTGTATGCAAAATCCGGGATAGAAAAGCGGTACTACATACTGGGGGACGAGGAACTCGATGACCTGGTGCGCCGGCCGCTGGCGGGGATGACGGATCAGGAACGATCGGAATGGAATGGGCCGAGTGTCGGATTGCGAATGGGCTATTACGAGCGGGAAACCAAGCCGCTGGCGACCCGTGCGGCACAGGTGGCCCTGGAGGAGGCGGGCTGTGCGGCGGGGGAGATCTCGCATCTGGTCACGGTTTCCTGCACCGGCTTCGCGGCGCCCGGGGTGGATTGGTATTTGATGGATTCGCTGGGTTTGTCGGCGGATGTGGAGCGCACGCATGTGGGTTTCATGGGGTGCCATGGGGCCCTGAACGGATTGCGGGTAGCGCGCGGGTTGGTGGCCGCCC
>CAWUOE010000419.1:0-3663 GCA_963923355.1 uncultured Gemmataceae bacterium
TGAAGGACCGAGTCAATGGTCCCAACCTTCAAGGTGGTCGCTTTGTTTAGGACAAAATCCTCCTTGGTCACCGAGGAGGGGTCCACCGCGTAATTGAAAAGCACCTGAAACGTAACTTGGGTAGTTCCTGCTGTGGTGGAAATCACCTCGGTGACCGGTTGGAGGCGATTGATTGCCCGGATGGGGGGAATAAGCGGGTCGGCTAATTCGGCGTATAGTCTTGAATTGCCAACGGTAGCCTGGGCGCGCCAGAAAAGGGAATTGCCGCTGGGTGTCAATGAATCCGGGCTGGAACTTCCCGTAGGATTGACATTTGCCGTGAGTGCGGGCGGCAGGGTGTTTCCGGTTTTTGAATCTTTCAAATTGGGGTCGTAACGATAAACCTCAAGTCCGTTTGTACCGTCATCGGCAGCGAAGTAAACGATGGACCCGGCACCAACGGTATATTGTTCAGGGCTTGAACCTACCCCCGTCAGGGGATTCATGTTGGCGACAATCGAAGCCTTACCTGCCGGGTTGACCAGCCAGGGCTCGGCGCCCCGGGTCGCATCATTGAGGGTTAGATACAGGCCCTGGATGGAACTGGCGTAACCATTTGAAAATTGCAATCCAACGGATTCCGCATTGGGGGTGAAGCCGGAAATGGCGACTGGAACAGTCCCGGCCAAACCGGACCAAAGTTTGGTCTGGTTAACACTGGTCGCTGAATTTTGCTCCACCAGGGCAATCTGGTTTCCATTCAGGGGATTCAGGGCGGTGGCCCCGACGATTGTCACTCCGGAGCTAGGTGTATACATGTTGGAGGTGGTACCGTTGGTCAGCACCACACCTGCGGTTCCATTCAGGAAAAGGACACCATTGGCTGTGGTCTGGAGACTGTGAGCCGCAGTGACGTCGGATATTTTGGTGGCGGTTGCTGCAAGGGCCCCCAATGTGTAAACACCGTCCGTGGCGGCAAAAAAAATGTTGCCGTTTAGCTCTGCAATGGCCGGGCCATTATTGGTAGTGCCTGGGACTATGGGTAGGAAATTGCCAGCAACCAAGCTGAATGCTGTGTTTGCAGAATTGAAATTGTAAAGATTTGCCCCGTTGTGGAACCAAAGTTTGTCGGCAAAAATTCCTAAAAACAAACCATTGGGGATGGATGGTGACCCTGCCACAGCGCTTGTTGTGCCGGTGGTGCCGTTGGTCCTCCACAGGCCGTTGTTTTTAAAGAAATAAAGCTGGCCCCCGTATTCCATCAATTGGGAACCTTGCAAAAGCCCGCTCACCAAAATCGAGGTCCCGGCCGGCGTGCCGTTGGACTGATAAAGGCTCGTGCCGGAAATGAAATACGTTTTGTTGTTGTACCCGACGAGGCTGCCTTGGGTCGGAATGATGGTGGAGCTGACCTGACCTGCCGAAAAGGTGTTGGTCATTTGAACCTGGAATGGTTGCTGTCCTTTCCCGGCGTTCCCGCCATAAAACACCGAATTCCCAATTCCTGTGATGTTGGAGGGGGATGAGGTGGTGGATGTACCAGTTGGTGGATTGACCATGAAGGTTCCGGCATCCGTTCCATCGGAGCTCCACAGGTCTTTCCGGAAGGTGGTGACCCCTGTGGGAATCGAAGCTGAGAAGAAGACCCGCTGATTTGCAACCGTGAAATCACTGGGGTTGGAATTGCGTTCCACCAGGGTGGCCGGGCTTGTCCCGACGCTTCCCGTGGCAAGATTGAAATACCTTTGTCCCCCAGTCAGGACCAGCCCGTTGAGCGTGAATGTCGTGGCTACGGGTTCCACACCCTGTGGAGTGGTCGCTGAATAGAAAAGGGTGTCACCCACCACTGCGGAGTTTGTCAAACCAGTGGCGGAATCCAGCGGGTAGTTGGTGAAGTTGGTGCTTGCCACCTGGGTTGCCGTCGTTCCATTACTGGACCACATCCGGGTCAATCCGCTTTGGGTGGCGGCAAAATAAACCCTTCCATTGATTTCCCGGAAAGGGCCAACCGAAAAAGCAGACCCTGCGATCAGCGCGGTTGTTGAAACGCCGTTGAAATACTGAGGCTTCTTCTGGCCGGAAACAGTGGCGTTGAAGAAAACTTTGGGGCCTGCGAAGGTGAGGTCAGTCACACCGGTGGTACTGGTTGGAACCGGTACCGCCTTGACCGTGAACTGGGCCGTTGCCTGATCATCCGCCCCCATGACCAGATTGAACAAAGTGGTAGAGGTTCCTGCGGTACGGGTAACCCACAAAGATGAATTACCGGAAACCAGTCCAGTCAGGTTGTCGAGGGTCAACACAGAGTCGGGTGAGATTGAGGATCCCTCGATTTTTACGACGGAAACAGTGTTGGTCGTAGTATCCGTCAGCGTGCGGTAGAGGCCATCACCGGAATTGGTGATCAAAAAGACATTTCGACCGACCGAGGTGATGGTGCTCACATTATTCGGTGAGCCCGCCACCAGGGTTGGAACATTGTTCACCATCGTGAAAAGTTGGTTTCCCAAACCGGTATTGGCCAGGAAATAGAGATTGTCGCCAACATTGGTCAGTTGACTTGGTGTCGATCCAGAGGTGCCGGACTTGATGTCATACACCGTGATGGCAGAACCGGTTTGCTTCACCAATTCATTGCCACGGGTGGCGTCGGTCGCGCTGAAATAAACGGAGGTTCCCACAGGGGTGTAGCCCGTGGGATTGATCAACAGGCTGCCTGAATTGGTGATGGGGCCGTTGGTAACCAGGGTCGAAGGCGTGTCTCTGGATTCCAACCGCTCAACTGCTGGAAGGAAACGGTTTTTTTGCGGGCTTTTGTTTGCTTTGCCTGCGTTTTGCCGGTGAAAGAACATGGTGTTATCCCTTCCTGCAATTCTGAGTGCCAGTGTCTTTGGGTATGGGCTGGAGTCCGGCCAGTTGGGGTTCTGTTTCAAGGCGATTCTGTGTCCTGCTTATCCACCCGTGGTGGGCGGTTTTCATTCTCTGTGGCGGACTCCTTTGTTTCCTTGTTTGCCTTGCCAAGCAAACCTGGTAATTGCGGTATCCTTGGTGTCCACCATTTGCTGTCCCCCGGTTGGGAAACGGAAGTAGAGGGAACCATTTCTTTCCGATTGATCCAAACCGGAATCACGCGGAAACCAAACCGTTCGGAGGCATGGGTTTCCTTCCCGGGCGCTGACCTAGGTGTGACGCGGTCAGGAGGGGTAGTGGATTTTGTCTCCAGGCGCGAAGGGTCTTCGATCAACTGTTCCAGTGGCCCTGCGGGAGGAGTATGCTCATCCAACTTGTTGGTTGGTGCCCGGCCTGAGGCCGAGCGATATCCAGACAAATAGAGGCCCATCAAGGCACTTCGGGCCTGAAGCCGGACCCGCATTGACCCATCGTTGGCCAATGCCTCTTCCAGCACTGGGCCCGTGATGTCTTGAGCTCCGCGAAGTCGGCTCAGTGCATTGACTGCTTCCGCACGAACGCTTGGTTTTTTGTCATTCTTGGCCGCTTCGATCAAGGCATCCAATACCTCCGGATAGTTGGCTGAATCAACCAAACGGAGTTCGCTCGCAGCTCCAGCTCTTTTGGCTTCGTCCGGATCTTGTTTAAGTGTCTCTATCAGTTTTGATATTTTGCTTTCATCGGGCGATTTGGATTTGAAAACCGGGGGCAAGAAACCGGACCCTAAAAGAGCCG
>CAWUOE010000420.1:0-3652 GCA_963923355.1 uncultured Gemmataceae bacterium
GGCTGGGAGGAATGAGTAGCAGCCTGGCCAACATGGTGGGCGGGGCGATGGCCCCCGGCCATTTCAACAGCCTTTTGACTGAGGGAATCATCCCGGGGATGGGAGCCGTTTTGGTTTTCCTGCCGCAGATCCTGATCCTGTTCGCCTTCATGGGGATCCTTGAGGATTGCGGCTACATGGCTCGGGCCGCGTTCCTGATGGACCGCGTGATGTCGCGATGCGGCCTTAGCGGCAAGGCGTTCATCCCCCTGTTGAGTTCCCTCGCCTGCGCCGTGCCGGGCATTCTCTCCACCCGGGTGATTGAAAATCGGCGCGACCGCTTGGCGGCCATCCTGGTTGCGCCGTTGATGAGTTGCTCCGCCCGGCTACCGGTTTACATCCTGCTGACCGGGACCTTCCTTTCCCACCGCTGGTGGCTCCCGGGCCTGACCATGTTTTGCCTGTACCTGATTGGGTTCATCGCAGCACCCTTGGTGGCGTGGATGCTGAAAAGCACCATCCTGGCCGGGGAGAAACCGATTTTCATGCTGGAAATGCCCCCTTTCCGAATTCCCTCACCCCAGGTGGTCATCCGGCGGATGCTAGAGGCTGCCTGGGAATTCCTGGCCCGGGCGGGAACCTTGATCCTTGCCAGCATGGTGGTCATTTGGGCTTTGCTGCATTTTCCCTCAACCACTGCGGATGGGCGTTATTGGCCCGAGGTCATTGAGTCCGCACAGCCCGAGGAGAAGGGAGCGCTTTTGGCCACCTGGAAATCCTCGACCATTCTCGCACAGGTCAGCCAGTCACTGGATCCGGTCTGGCACCCCATCGGCTGGGATTGGAGAATCGGGGCGGCCGGTTTGGCCAGTTTTCCGGCCCGCGAGGTGGTCGTGGCCACGCTGGGGATTGTGTTCGGCCAGGATCCTGAATTGGAGGAGGAGGCCGGGACCCGGCAACTGGGTGAGCGGATGATGGCCGCGAAAAAAACAGATGGGTCCACCTTGTTCACCATCCCCACGGCGTTGTCGCTGCTTGTCTTTGTCGCCTTGTGCTGCCAGTGCGTTTCCACCCTGGTGGTGATGGCCAAGGAAACCCGGTCCTGGAAATGGCCGGCCTTCACCTTTGGCTACATGACCCTGCTGGCCTACCTGGCCGCCTTCGTCGTTTTCCAGGTTGGCACGCTGATCCAAAACTGGAGCCAATCATGAATTGGCAAACGCCGGCTACTTTTGCCTGCATACTCCTTGCGGTGTCATGGCTGGTCTGGCGGAGCCTTCTGCCGGTTTTGCTGGGCAAGGGGGGCGGATGCTGCTCGAAGGGATGCTCACCACGGCAACCAAAGTCCGCTTCCCCCGAAGCGCATGGGTTGAGCCTACGGCCTTCGCAGCGGAATTTGGAGTCCGTGTCGATTGCAACCCGGCACGGAATCGATAACCTTTGAGTTTGATCTAGCATCCCTTCCCAGTCAGGAAACCCATAAATGCTTTCGCACGATGTTTATTTCACCCTGAAAGACCGCACACCGGAGGCGCGCAAGAAGCTGGTTGAATCCTGCCACAAATATTTGGCCGGCCACCCCGGGGTGGTGTTTTATGCGGCGGGAACCCTCAACGAGACGCTGAGGAGGGAGGTCAACGACCTCGATTTTGATGTTTCCCTGCAACTGGTGTTTGTGGACAAGGCTGCCCACGACACCTACCAGGTGCATCCCAAACACCAGCAGTTCATTGATGAAAACAAGCCCACATGGGCCAAGGTGCGGGTCTTTGACGCGGATGTAGCCAGCGCCTGAGCCTGAGCATGCACTCCCAAAAAAAGGAACCGGGCTCCGAAGGATTTTCCCCGGAGCCCGGTCCTCGTTTATTGGGCGAATTATTTGTCCTGGATTTCGGCCAGCGCCGCAAACGGGGTGCCTTCCACATATTCCAGAAATGCCCCGCCACCAGTGCTGACATGCTTCATCTGGACATCCAGTCCGAATTGCTCCACCGCCTCGGCGGTTTCGCCACCACCCACCACCGTGATCCCGGATGCCTGTGCCATTGCCTTGGCAATGGCTCGCGTGCCGTGGCTGTAGGGTTCATCCTCGAACTTGCCCATCGGCCCATTCCAGACCACCGTGCCGGCTTTGGAAATCTCCTGGGCGTAGAGTTCGCGGGTTTTGGGCCCGATATCAATCCCGATCGCCCCCGCGGGGATTTCGGTCACCACACGGGCGGTTTCCGGTTTGTCGAGCCCGTCCACCACCAAGTGGTCCACAGGAAGCTGGATTTTGCCAGCACCCTGCGCCAATAGCTGATTGGCCAGGTCCAGCTTGTCAGCCTCGCACCGGCTGGCACCAATTTCCTTTCCCTGGGCCTTGAGGAAGGTGTAGCTCATCGCTCCACCCACCAGGATGCGGTCCACCCTTTTCAGAAGTGCCTGGATGAACCCGATCTTGTCGGAGACTTTCCCGCCTCCCAGCAGGGCGACAAAGGGCTTTTTCGGGTTACCCAGAAGGGTGTCCAGGATTTCCAGTTCCTTGGCTACCAACTTGCCGACAACCCGGGGTTTTCCAGCCATGGTTTTGGGAACCGCAACCATCGAGGCATCCTTGCGATGGCAGGTGCCGAAGGCGTCGTTCACATAGACATCCCCCAGCTTGGCAATTTCCTGGGCCAATTTCTCACAACCAGCCTGCTCACCGGTGTGAAATCTCAGGTTTTCCAACAACAGGACATCACCGGGCTTCAAGGCTGCGGCAAGTTGAACGGCATGAGCCCCCGCCACGTCGTTTGCCTTGTGGACCTGAATGCCCAAGTGCTTGGAAAGCGCCTCGGCAACCTTGTCCATCTTGAAGGGAGCGTCCTTGGCCGGATCGCCCTTCGGGCGGCCCAGGTGGCTCATGGCGATCACGGCCGCACCCTGGTTCAACAGGCTTTTGATTGTGGGAACAGCGGCACGGACACGCCTGTCATTGGTGACATTGCCCTGCGCGTCCTGGGGGACATTGAAATCCACCCGCACCAGCACCTTTTTGCCTGACAATGCCTGGAGATCATCCACGGTTTTCTTGGCCATGTTCGTGAACCTGCTGTGAGGATTAGGGAAAAAAAACACCGGCGAAAACAAAAAACGGGGAGCCACCTTTTCAGGAAAGCTCCCCGTCGGGTTCAGGCGGCAATCAAAGGCCCTTTTGAACCATCATGCGGACCAAGTCCCCGACGCGGCAGGAGTAGCCCCACTCGTTGTCGTACCAGCTCACCAGCTTGAAGAAGCGGTCGTTCAATTCGATACCACTTCCCTCGTCGAAAATACTCGAGGAAGAACAGTGAATGAAGTCGCTGGACACCACCTCGTCTGCGGTGGTGTCCAAGATACCCTTCAAGTAGGTCTGGGAAGCCTTTTTCATGGCCTCGCAGATTTCCTTGTAGCTGGTTTTCTTGACGGTTTTCACGGTGAGATCCACCACCGAAACCGTGGGGGTGGGAACCCGGAAAGCCATGCCGGTCAGCTTGCCCTTCACCTCGGGGCAAACCAGGCCCACGGCGCGGGCAGCACCGGTTGCGGAAGGAATCAGGTTGATCGCGGCGCTGCGTCCACCCTTCCAGTCCTTCTTCGAGGGGCCGTCCACCGTTTTCTGTGTGGCGGTGTAGGAGTGGACGGTCGTCATCAGACCCTCCTCAATGCC
>CAWUOE010000421.1:0-3607 GCA_963923355.1 uncultured Gemmataceae bacterium
GGGGTGGACCGGGTGGTGGCCCTGGGGGTTTTCCCGCTCCACCCAAACCAGGTGACATCCTGCCGTTTTTCCTGCGCGACATGCTGGAACTGACCGACGCCCAACGGACGAAAATGGATGCCCTGCAAAAGGAGACGGATGCGAAACTGGAGGCCCTGTTCACCCCCGAGCAGCGGAAACAACTGGAGGAGATGCAAAAGAACGGGCCGATGGGCTTTGGCTTTCCCGGCGGTCCGGGAGGCCCTGGAGGACCCGGGGGTAACCGCGCCGACATGGGTTCAGGCCTGGAGATCAATCCCCTGGCCGGTTTGGGTGACCCGAGCAAACCCCTGCGCAGCAAGGTGCTGGCTGTGCCCGAACTGAAACAGGCTTACTTGGCCAAGGTGCGCCAACTCGCGGACGAGGACATGAATTGGGCCACCATGGCCCCCACGATCAAGGCCCTGCGGGAACTGATCGATAAGGAAATTCAGGCCGATACCCGCAAGTTGTCTAGTTATGAGGAATTTCTCAGCTCCACGGCGGACACGCCTGCGGAGGGTGAGGGGCGCGGCGAGTCGCTGCGGCGTTTCTTCGAGGTTCGGCGGAAATTCCTGCTGAATCACCCGGAGGTTGCAAAAACGAAGTGACCCGTCGGGCCCGACGAAGGCACTGGCAAGATCGGGCTTGGGGCATTCCCCAAGCCCGATTTGCTTGTACCTGAAACCTAAACGCCTTCCCCCGGCGGGAGCAATTGAGCTAATCTTGTGCTTTCGGTTACTGGCAAGGATGACAGGAAGATATGCAACTGATGGACCCGGATGAACTGTTGACGAGGGCCGCACCGGCACAGGTGCCGGCGCAATTGATGGACATAGGTCCGGTGTTGGAGCGGACGCTGCTGGCCATCTTTTTGGGCTTCATGGTGGCGCTGGTCTACCGGCTGACGCTGGCGCGCAGGGATGGCTGGAATAACCTGTCCACCACGCTGGTGCTTTTGTGCGTGCTGATCAGCCTGGTGACCCAGGTGATCGGCGACAATCTGGCCCGGGCCTTCGGGCTGGTGGGGGCGTTGTCCATCGTGCGGTTCCGCACAGTGGTGGAGGACACGCGCGACACCGCGTTTGTGATCTTCGCGGTGATCATGGGCATGGCGGCGGGGGCGGGCTATGGTGCCTTGGCTCTGGTGGCCCTGCCAGCCGTGACGGTGGCGGCGGTGCTGATGCTCCTCTTGCAGAACCGCAAATGGCCCGGGGGTGGTTACTCGGCCCGGCTGGAGGTGCGTGTGGCGCTGGGCATGGACCTGCAAAATGTGCTGTTGCCAGTCCTGCGCAAGCACGCGCTGAAAATCCACCTTCTGGGTGTGGGATCGGCCAAGCAAGGCTCGTGTCTGGAACTGAATTACCGGGTGACCTTGGTGGAGCGTTCGGTGCTTTACCCGATGGCCAGCGAGCTTCAGGCGCTGGATGGGGTTGTGGGCGTGAACCTGCAGGGGGCGGACGGCGACAAGCGCTGATTCAGGCGGCGTTTCGGGCCTGGCGGCCTTCCTTGGGTTCACGTACTTCCGTGGCCAGTCCCAACAACTTGCAGGCGGTGACAATCCAGCCGGTGGTGTCGATTTCCCACCAGCGGTGGCCGTGGTAGGCCGCCGCGGGCTGGGCGTGGTGGTTGTTGTGCCACCCCTCACCAAAAGTGAACAGCGCCACCCACCAAAGGTTGCGCGACTGATCAGTGGTCTCGTAGTTGCGGTAGCCCCAGATGTGGGTGGCTGAATTGATGGCCCAAGTCATGTGCCAGACGAGCACCACCCGCAGGCACAATCCCCACAAAAGCCAGGACCAGCCACCCCAGGCGAACAGGCCGACGCCCAGTGCCAGATTCCACCACAGGTAGGTGGCCTCGAAGAAACGGCACATGGGGTCCCGTTTCAGGTCGGGGATGTACTTTTCCATCAGGATGTCGCGGGATTTCCCGTCGCGGCGTTGCGCCAGCCACAGCAGGTGGGACCACCAGGGGCCATCCAGGGGTGAATGGGGATCACCGGGTTGATCTGACCGGGCATGGTGGACGCGGTGGGCCATGGTCCAGAAAAAAGGCTGGCCCTCCAGGGCCAAGGCGCCGGCCAGGTGGCTGAAAAACCTGGGCACGGGATGCAGGCGAAAACCGCGGTGGGTCAGCATGCGGTGATAACAAAAAGTGATACCCAGACAGCCGGTGAAGCAGTAGAGCCCCACCATCCACGCCAAGCCCGACCAACTGAAAAAGAAAGGCGCCGCGATGGCACCCGCATGCATGGCGAGAATGAAGCCCAGATTGATCCAATTGAGATTGTTCAGGCGCAACGCGGCCGGATTGAAATAGGCTGTTTCCAAGTCAGCCGGGGGCGTGGGAAGGATCACATTCATCGCATTTCCCACAAGATTCCGGCGGTTGTGGGTCAGCGCTCCGGGCCGGAGAGATATCCCATGCTGGAACTTTAATGGAAAAAGTCTGTGCAATCTAGATGAAAGAGGCGTGCGGGGCATGCCCTCGATTCAGGCCAGGAGGGCCTTCAGGCCATCGCTGATCAGGCCGTCCACACCCGGATCGCAGAAGGCGACACTGACCTCGTATCCACCGGCAGGATATTCCTCTCGGGTGGGGATATACCAAGGGCCACCATCGCCATAGGCGGCTGTGGCCACGAACCGGCCGGGCGCCATCTTTTGCGCACGCAATTGATATTCGACGAAGCATTCTCCGGGCAGGCTGAGGAGGGTCAGTTCCCCCAGATGCAGGGCTGCCAGCACCAGTGGCTGGCCCCGGGCTACCCTGTCCAGCCAAGCCAGTTCAAAACCGGGCCGGGACCGCCCGACCAGGGCCAGTTTTTCGTTCGCGATTTTCTCGCGCAGTCCCTCAGCCACCAAAGCCGTGTTGGCTTTGGGCCGGATCTCCACCGTGCGGTAGTCCAGGGTGGTGGTTTTGGCCGCCTCCAGCCCGGCCACGCTGTTGGTCATGCCGGTGGCCAGGCGGTAGGTCAGCTCAGTACGGGCCTCGGGGGAGCCATCGTTGAACTTGCCGGCCGCCACATTGCCGGCGCACCCGGTGAGGTACAGGTGGAGGCATTCGCGGTCCTTGTCGGTGGCCTGGACCCGCTTGCGGGCCAGCCCGGCGAAATCGCTGCTGACATTTCCCTTGCCGTAGTGGCTCATGGGATGCGTCGCATAGGTGTGGATGCAGGCGAGCCGTTTTTCGCCCGAATAGAAGGCAATGGTTTTCAGGTGGGGATCGATCAGGCCCACGGGCAGGGCGCGCAGGCGGTCATCCTTGCAAGCGCTGCCGCGCATGGTCTTGATCTTGCCGGCGGGGTCGCGGTCCACCCGGCGGTTGGAGGCGACCTGCTCCACCTCGGCGGAGCCTTTGGCGATGCGTGTGACCGGCTCGGCATGCTTCACCGCTTGGGCGAGTGCTTTTTGTGCCTTGTCCAGCGTGGCTTGGTTGAAGTCGGGCCAGAGGGTGCCGGGAATGCCCTGGTGGGCAGCAAGCAGCTTCTGGGTGTCGAGACAGGCAAAGGGCGCGTCATGCTGGTGGACGCAGTGCAGCAGCACGCGCTCAGGCGTGGTGCCGGCGGCCTGGGCCAAGGCTGTGC
>CAWUOE010000422.1:0-3597 GCA_963923355.1 uncultured Gemmataceae bacterium
GGTTTGGGGAGGTGGAGCGGATCCGGCACGGGTTGGGTTGGCTTTGCCGGGCCATCCGGGATGGCCGGCACCGGCAGGCATCACCAATCGGTTTTTATTTCGCCAGACTCTGGTATTTCGAGAAACTTTACCCGATAATCTTCAGCATCTCCGCATTGGGGCGAGCCCTCCTGGCGCCGGTGTACCATCCCCCGGGGGACCTTTCCGGGGGGGACTGATTACCATGGTGACAGAAGAGCTCTCCCGCCCGAGGTGAAACAGTGTCCAGCTTTGCCAGCAAGCCGCACCTCGCCAATGGTTTGGCTCCATCGGTTGCCCCCGGTGCCGCGCGCGCCAAAACCGCCCAAATCAAGGTCGTGCCTCAGGTTCGAGCGGACCGAGAGCGCATCCGTGAGGCGGCACGCGCTTTTGTCGCCACCCTGGACCGGTCCAAAACCTTCAACAAAGATGAGTTGAAAGTGATGGCGGAGGCCATCTTGCGCCGGCTGGACCTTGGGTTGGAGCATACCGGTTTCACCGCTGTGATGATCGCCAACGAATTCTGGCGGGAGCAGGTACAGGCGGTTCCCTTCAACCGGCGGTTGCTCCTGCTGCCCCACTGCCTGAAGCACGCCGAGGGATGCCCGGCAGATTACGACGAGTTCGGCCTGGATTGCCGTAAATGCGGTGCCTGCTCGGTTGCCGATTTCAAGGGCAAGGCCGAGGACCTTGGCTACAAGGTTCTGGTGAGTGAAGGTACTCCCATCGTTTTGAAAATCATCGTGTCTGGCCACGTGGACGCGATTGTGGGTGTCGCCTGCCTGAATGTACTGGAAAGGGCGATCGACAAGATCCTGCTCGCCGGGATTCCGTGTATCGCCACACCCCTGTTATCGAGCAACTGCAAGAGCACCTCGGTGGATGACGACTGGGTGATGGAAATGATCCAGCTCCAGACTCCTCCGCCCGCGGTGAAACCCAGGACTTACGTCCACCTGCTGCGGTCGGCCCACGGCCTTTGTGAGGAGCCGGAATTAACCCGTCTGGCCGGGCGGAATCGCAAAGGAGCAGGAACCCTCGGCCGCAATGAGGACTTGGCTTACGAATGGATGGAGCGTGGCGGCAAGCGGTCGCGGCCGTTCATCACGCTGGCCGCCTTTGACGCCATGCGTGGTGGTGAGGCGACGCGCGCATCCGAGGCGCCGGTTTTCCCCGATCCGGTCAAGCGGGCCGCGCTGGCGATTGAGGCATTCCACAAGGCCTCATTGATCCATGATGACATCGAGGACGATGACGCCTACCGGTATGGTCAGGAAACCCTGCACAAGCGGATCGGAACCGGGCCTGCCATCAACATTGGCGATTACCTGGTTGGTTGGGGTTACCGATTGCTGGCCCGGGATGCAAGCGCTCACGGCCCTGAAACCGCTGCCGACCTGCTGGCCCGTTTCTCGGACGCCCATGTGAAGCTGGCCGAGGGCCAGGGTGCCGAACTGTTGTGGCGGCAGGCTGAGGATCAATCGCTTTCCGCGCTGGATGCGTTGCGTATCTACGCGCTGAAAACTTCGCCCGCGTTTGAGGCGGCGCTTTATGCCGGTGTGCGGCTGGGTGGTGAAGCCAAGCAGGCTGCCAAGCTGGACAAGTCGATCGCGGAATTCAGCAAGAATCTGGGCATTGCTTTCCAGATCATCAATGATCTGAACGATTTCACACCGGATGAGGACAACAAGCTGGTTGCCGGGCAGGATGTGCTGGCCGCCCGTCCCACGCTGCTGTTGGCATTGGCATTGGAATCCCTGCCGGTGGAGAAGGGCAAAGAACTGCTGAAGCTGATCAGGCGGGGGAACGCCTCCAGTGCGGTGGTGGAGCGTGTGCGGACCCTTTATTCCCAGGCCAAGGTGTTCGAGCGGGCGGAAAAGCTGCTGGAAAAATTCCGCGCCAAGGCGGAGGCCATCGCGGACGAGACCGACCCGCAACCGCTGCGCGAACTGATGTACTACCTGGTGGATTCGGTGTTGCAACCCGCTGCCGCCCCCGAGGAGCCCGCACCGGAAAGCTCACTGATCACTCTGCCTGTTTTGGCCATGCCGCAACCGGTTGGCTGACCGGTCACTCCCTCCCTTGGGTGCCTGATCCAGGCTCCTGCAGACCTGAGGCCGCCGATGGGCCCGGAAAAAACCGACCGCGTGGAACTCGCAAGCCTGCTGGCGTTTTTCCCGGAGGAGCCGCCACTGGACGAATCCTGGGTGAGCCCCGGCCAAGTTCCAGAGCCGGCGCGCACGCTGCTGGTGCACCACCACCACATGACTGTCACCCTGGAATCCCACCACAAGGAGCGGGTGGCCTTGGTCACCCTGGCGAGGAAACACGCGGGCGACCTGTATTGCCGCAAATTGCTGCTGAAGGGCGAGCAGAGCGGCACCACGGTGCTTTTCGGGATGGTGCGGATCCACCTGAACCTGCTGACGCCCCGCGTGCGCGAGTTGATACTGGAAGAAAAGACCCCGCTTGGGCGGTTGTTGATCGAGCAGGGGGTGATGCGCCGGGTGGAGCGGACGGCGCTGCTGTGCCACCGCCTGCGACCTATCGACCGTGACCGTTTCGGGTTTGGGCCCGAATATCCTGAAGAAACCAAGTTGTATGGACGGCTGGCCCTGTTGCATTGCGACGGGATGCCGGCGATTGAACTGCTCGAGGTGGTGCGCCCGGCACCGCCGGCTGGAGGGAAGGGATGATGCCGCTAGTAACAATCGTGTTGGCGCTGGGGTTGTCTGCCCTGCCCCCCGCGGATGACCTGCCCGCAACGGTCCGCTTCAACCGGGATATCCGTCCCCTGCTGTCGGACAACTGCTTTTTCTGCCATGGTCCGGACTCGGCCCAACGCAAGGCCGACCTGCGACTGGACACGCGCGAAGGGTTGCTGGGCAAGCCGGGTGAGCAGGGCACGGTGACTCCCGGCAAGTCGGACATGAGCGAGCTGGCGTTGCGCCTAAGGGAGACCGACCCTTCCCGCAAAATGCCGCCACCCAAGAGTGGCAAGAACCTGTCGGAGCGGGAGATCCGGCTGATGGAGAAATGGATCGCCCAAGGGGCCAAGTTCGAGGGGCACTGGTCGTTCGAGCCGGTACGCGCCCCCGACGGACGGCCGGAGCGGCCCACCGGCAACGACATCGACTGGCTGATCAGCCAGAAACTGCTGGCTGCTGGAATGGCGCCGGCGCCGCTGGCCGACAAGCGCGTGTTGCTGCGCAGGTTGAGCTTCGACCTGACCGGTTTGCCCCCCACTCCCGGTGAGATGGATGCCTTCCTGGCCGACAATGGTCCGGGTGCCTACGAACGGCAGGTGGACCGCCTTTTGGCATCGCCCCGGCATGCCGAGCGAATGGCCATGTGGTGGCTGGACCTTGTCCGCTATGCGGACAGTGTGGGTTACCACGGCGATCAGCCGGTGAGTGTGCATCCGTACCGGCAATGGGTGATCGAGGCGTTTGCCGCCAACATGCCATTCGACCGGTTCACGGTGGAGCAATTGGCGGGGGACCTGCTACCCAATCCCACCGACCGTCAGCGGGTCGCCTCGGGTTACAACCGCCTGGGCATGATGAGCGCCGAGGGTGG
>CAWUOE010000423.1:0-3595 GCA_963923355.1 uncultured Gemmataceae bacterium
GCCTGGAGGAAGCTGCCCGCACCGATGGGTTGATTTCGATCACCGAGGAGGGCCGGGTCGCCGTTGTCGAGGGTTGGACCTCGACCGACGAGGTCCGACGGGTACTTGGTCCTGATTTTACCGGTTAAGGTTGATTTCCCAGTTTTTTTGCAAAGCCTGCAGCGCCTCACGCAACAACTGAAAACCTTTGCGGGCGGCGTTGACCGCATCGTGCCCATGCCGGCTGAGTTCCAGATGCAGGCCGCCGGAATAGCCCGCGGATTGGAGGCCGGCCAGAGCTTCCGACAGGTCCATGTCCCCCTCGTCCAACTGGAGGTGCTCATGGATGCCGCGACGCATGCCCTCGACATGGATGTTCCAGATACGCTCACGCCAGCGCAGCAGATGCGGGGCCATGGGGATTTCGCCCAAGCAGTGGAGGTGCCCCAAATCGACCGTGAGGCCGAAGGACGGATGATTCACTTTTTGGAATAACGCTTGAAACCGTTCCATGGTGTCGATGAACATGCCTGGTTCCGGCTCGAACGCCAATCGTTGGCCAAGCCTGCCCGCCCTCTCCGCCAAGTCCTGGCACCCCTCGGCCAAACGATCGACTAGTAGGCCCTGCGGTTCCTGGGAGTCATTGGGGGTGCCGGACCAGAAGCTGATGGCATCCGCTCCCAAATCGGCACCGATCTGAATGGAGCGTTCCAGGAAGCGCTGGCGCATGGAGCGTGCTGAAACTTCCCTATCCAGCAAGGTGGGCTGGTGCTTGCGCCAGGGATCGAGCATGAAGCGGGCGCCCGTTTCAATGACGCAGCGGAGTTTCAGTCGATTGAGAAGGGCCGCCACTTTCCCAACCTGGTCTGCGAGGTCGGAGGCAGATGGGTCGAGGGCGTGGTGGTCCAGCGTGATGGCGACACTGCCAAATCCCAAATCCGCCACGATGCGGAGTGCATCGTCCAATCGATGATGGGGAAATCCGTTGGTGTTGTGGCCCGGAATCATGGGATCAGCGGCCCGATATTTCCGACGGGGGCAAGGACTCGAGAACCGCACGGGCCAGGCGCCTGGCTGGAAAATCCAACGCGGAGCCGGACCCCTGCGGAACAACGACGGGACTCAGGGCGAGTGATTCGCGCAGGGCGCGCTGGCCCTCGACAGCATCACCCCGTTCAAGCGACAAAAGCCCCAAGACGGCAAAGCCATTCATCTCCAATCGCCAGCGTCGAAGCATCGTGGAAAGCTGGCTGTCGAGATCGTTGGGAGGCAATTGATTCCAAATGGCTGAAACACCATTACCCGGGCCCGCCAAACGGTCCAAGCCATCGCGGGCGATCGCCAACGCCATGGACGGTGCCATGGGAAGGGCCAGCCTGGACTGGCCCTGGGTCAGGTAAACCGCCTCCTGGCAGGCCTCGGAGTAATTGCCGACAGCAGCGGCAGCCTTGACGCGGAACCAATGGAACATGTCTGGTGGCAGAAAGCCTTCATGCTCCGCAGGATTCAACCAGGCCAAGACCTCGTCGGCACGGCCCAAGCGAAGCAGAAGGTCCACTTCCAGCGCCATGCCTTGGGCCCCGAAGGCTGCAATGTCGGATGCGAGGAGTTCGTCCAGAGCCGTCCTGCCCAACCCACGGTCGAGCGCCATCCTGGCCCGGTCGAGCGCGGAACGGCCCGCGGTGTCGCGAGTCCAATTGGCCACCCGGGAGTTCAGGTCTGATTCGGAACGCTTGAGTTCATTGTCCTGGGCGGCCTGGCGATCCTTGAACTCGGCCAGGTTCATGCCCGGGGGCGGGCCAGCGCGGTCCATCAAATCCCAAGCCGCGCGCCGGTGGAAGACCTCCAAATCCTGGAGGCCCATGTTCAAGTACAGCGAGGCCAGGAAAAGGTGGGCGCGTTCCAGCCTCGGGTCAGCCAACAGGGCCCTCTGGAAAGCAAAGGCCGCCTGGGCCTGGCGCAATTGGCGCCATTCGCCAAACGGTGAAGCGCCGGCCAATTCAGCGCGGGAGTTCATCAGTCCCAGGCAGGATTCCCCCAACACCATCCAGCCACGCCCATCGGACGGGTCCAGGGCAACCGCCTCTCGGCCACGCCTCAGGGCCAGGGTCAAAAGCCCCCTCAATTCTCCATCACCCGGAAAAGGCAAGGCCGAGGATCGCCATCCACCGAGTGCCGACGCAACCGGAGAATGGCCGTTGGCCGGGTTCATTTCGGAGATGTTGGCCAGGGGTGATGACGCCAACAACCAGGCTAATCCAGAAGCGCCGGAGGGCAGGCCGGGAGCGACTGCAGCGGCCAGCTTTTGCCCGGCAAGGACTGCCCAGGCAAAGTCACTTCCCTCCCGGGCCAATTGCCGGCGGCGAATGTCAGCCAGGAGCAACCATTCCCGTCCTTCTGATGCCAGCCCTGCCGCCATGGCACCCGGACGGGCCTGGGTGAACGAATCCGCGAGGGGAAAGGGACCCGGCCATGGTTTCCCGGGAGGGTCTTTCAACAGATCAGCCTTGGGGCCGAAAGCCAAGTCGGCCCAATCCAACGCGGGTGGGCCGTATCCGGTGGACCGAGGCCCCACCACCACCAAAGGGCCGGCCACCAGCCACAGGCTGAATTTATCGGAGTTGTCCGACAAGGTTTGCAGCAACAACTGCATCTTGGCCGTATCCGGCTCCGTGACCACCAGATGACATTTTTTCTCCCGGCAGAGGCGATCAAGGCTTTCCACGCCCTGCCGGGTGCTCATCAGGTCCGTCAAATCGTCCTGCAAAAAATCCAAATCCTTCTGAAGCGAAGGTTGGATCCAGGAGTATGCCGCCAGGCTGGAGAGCCTCAGGTGAACGCTGCGGCTTTCGGCAGGCAGGATTCCCTTTTCCCGCCATTGGCTTTCCGCCTTCGCGCCAACCTCCGCGGCTGGTGGCAGATGGAGCGCCAGGGAACGTCTTTCATGCGGAGCCCCCTGCAGCCAGCCGGGCCAGGCCAAAACCAGCAGGGCCAGACCGAGCAATGCCACCAGGGGTGACAACCATGCCGGCGGGATTATTTTTCGTTCCTCATCGTCTTGCCTGACCCAGGCACCGATGCGGAGGGCGATACAGGGACCAGCCACGACTGCCAGCCAAGGAATCCAATTGGCGTTCCAAATGCTGAGTAGTCCCACCACACAGGTAGGCAAACGCCAGCGCATGGGGACGGAAGGGCCGGGCAGCAACGCCGCGCCCAAGGCCAGCACCAAAACGGGATAATAAGCCAATGCTGACGGAACCTGACGGGCACCCAACCATGCGGAAGGCTGGAAGGGAGACCGGGCAAAGGATGCCAATCCCGGGCCGCCCAGCCCCCACTCCGCGGGTAAAACCCACACGAATCCCGATACCGGGTTCAGGGCCGAAAAAATTCCGCCCAGAACCAACCAGAGCAGCAACAACCCAGCCCGGGAAACTCGAACATCAGGCGGGCCATCGAACAGCCCTCCCGCCAGCACCAAAGTCCCCAATAGCCATCCGGTCAGAGCGTGATCCTGCGCGCGGTCACCCACCTGGCGCATCGCTGCCAGCCAGAGCAAACCGCAGGCCAACGCGACCCAACGCGGGATCCCCTTCTTTTCAACCATCGCATC
>CAWUOE010000424.1:0-3590 GCA_963923355.1 uncultured Gemmataceae bacterium
GGTCGCAGCATTTTCAGCACCGGCTCAATCAGCACCGGGCCCTGGTCCTTGATCAGCCAATCCACAAAACGGTTGTTGTTCCAACCGGTGCCGGAACCGGAAACCAGCATCAGCGGATTGGGGCCACGGTTTTCGTTCCATGGCCAGGTGTTCAGTCGCCCGGCAGGTTTCGGTTTGCCCAGGAAGCCGCGAATCTGGGAAATGCGCTCCTCGGAAAGGCCCTTCAATTTCCCGTCCCGAATGGCTGCCTCCAAAGCGGACGATATATCCCGCCCCTGCTGGGACAACTCGGGCTCCACCCGGGGGCCGCCTGCCTCATTTTTGGCCGTGGTGACGGCCATCAATCCGGCCGCCTTCAGGACATCCAACTCCTCGGGGGTACGGGCCACATCCTCGACGGAGTGAAACTGACCGGATTTTCCCATCCCCGCGGTTTCATACATCAAGTTCCACGCGGCCTGGCTTTCCTTAAAAGCCTGCCAGCCTTTCTTCCGCTCTGCCTCGGCTGCTTCCTCGGCGGCTTTGGCCGCTTCGGGGGTGGGGGCCTTTTCCTTGACTTCCCCGCCTTTCTTCTCCTCCGAGGTGCGGGTGGTGGGCACGAAGTTTCCAGGCCACTCGGGGCTTGTCCCATAGGTCGAACTGAATACAAGGGCCAAAAACCACCAGCCGATGGCCATGGTCAAAACGCCCAATCCGGCCAGCATGACTTTCCCGGGCATGAGGGCGATCCGGAAACACCCGGACAGCAGGCTCCATCCCGTGGTCCACAGGTTGGGGGATTGTGCAGGGGATTCTTCCGCCATGAGGCACCTCGTTCAGGACATGAGCAGGATTTGGACTGGATGGCGCGCTTTTTAAGGATACCCAGCCGCAGGGTTACCGCCTGGCTTGCTGGGTGTCCAAACCCGCTTGAATTCAATGATGTTTTTATAGCAAGGTTGGAAATCTGGCCAAGATGAGGGGGAATGGCACTGTAAAACCGACCGAGGGCCGACTTCTGCCAGAGGGGATCTGGCTTGAAGTCGGCCCTCGGCGAGGGTGCTACCAGCGAAGCGTGGGTTTTTAGAAGACCAGGGCAAACCCGGCTTGGAACCCACTAAACCATCGGGTTTGAGAATCGTAGGCAGGATCCACGGTGCCGAAGTCGAAGTCGATCGGGTGCCTGCTGCTGATGGTGTTGAAGAAGCCCATCAGGTTGTATCCCACATTCAGCTCGATACCTTCGAAGGGATACCAACCCACACCCACGGTGCCTTCCAGGCTGGGTGCCATGCCGTACAGGGTCCTGGACCGTTTCGAGACAGGGCCGTAGTACTTTTGGCCCAACTCGTAGCGAGCCCTGGCCTTGACGATGTCACCGTAAAGTCCACCACCAAGGTTCAGGTTCAGCGCGAATCCATGGCCCAAGTACCACTCTTGATTGCAACCCAGGACCGCACCGTACATCCTGTTGGAGACGATGTTGGTATAGATCGCTTGAGAGTAACCGTTGGACTCACCGTAGATGTTGTAGTCCACGGCGCGCATCATGTACTTTTCCCACAGCCAGACAAACTTGGGACCCACCACACCTGAGATCCGGTAGTTCTCGTTCTCGTACACCGGAACCCGGCAAAGAAGGTCAGCAAACTGGGCCCTTTGGGTGAAGCTCTGGGTGAACACTTCGGCAGCGTTCCAGATGCCGTAGCCAGCGCCCCTGGCTGCATCGATCCCATTGATGACGGAAAAAGGCCTTGAAGCCCCGTTCGAGTTGTACAGGTCATCATAGGGGCCTGCATACTCCGGGTAGAAGTTGTAAACCGGCGCGGACAGGTACGAATCCGCGTAGTTGGCGCCGATTTGCGACCCGGCCGGTATGTTCGACGCGGAAGAGGTGTAGGTGGCGTCGGCCAGCCACATCCAGCTCGCCGTGACGGTCACCCGGTCACCAAACCGCCATCCCGCTGAGATCTTGATACCTGGCTGAAGGGTACCCGGGCCCGATACTTGATCGGTATTCAGAGCCTCCTCGCCTGACCCGTAGAACTTCCCGACGAAGGGAGCCACTGGGGCATTCTCGGTCAGGTTGGTGACAGGGTCGTACACATAAGGAACCCTGGCGGTACCCGTCACATCCGTGAAGCCGCGATAGGCGACCCCTTGGTGGGAGATCGGGTTGGTTTGCTTGTACGCCGCGAACGAGGTCGCGAAGAACAACCCGCCGTCGAACAACCCGAAGTTGTCCGGCTTGTTGTGGTAGAGGGGCAAAGGCAGCACGGGATCGGCAGGGCCGATCTCGTCCGCTCGCCCGGCGGCAGGCACCATGCCAACCACCCCGGCAACGAACCAGGCCAGACAGGTCATTACCCGCCCCCTGCTTCGCTTTAAGAAAGTCATCTTGCTCATGACACCCTCGCTGGTCAGGCCCGGAATCTTCCGGCTTCGGTCCCGTTATTCCCCTGGGACCGGGCCTTTTAACCCGGGCAGGCTGCTTTGCCCTTCCGCCTGCACGGTTGCCTGCGGATGTGGGCAAAGACAATCCCACGCCCTTTTGATCGGTCGTGACGGACCTGCAACTTTTGTCAGTCTTGCCATTTGGACCGAAAATTCCGGTCAGGTGGGATTTTCCGGCACACAAAAACCAGCAAAAACCCCTTTTTTCTAAAGGTTTTTGCACTCCGATGGATTTTCCGGAATTTTTCAGGGTTTTCAGGTGGCCGAAACGCCTGAATAAGAATTCAAAGCCCCAAAACCCCGGATTTTAAAACAAGGTAATACCAAATGGGGTATTGGGGCCCCAGGAAGAGACTCCTGCTTGCTTGGGCCTTAACCAAGTTTGCTTATGGACCAGGTCACTGGAGTGCAAAAACCAAAGATGTATTGTTGCGGTGGCAAGTCTGTGTTAGGACTCAAAATGCCGGATAGTGTGGGTGTGAAAGGTTTATACCTCTGCTTGCCGGCATGTGTGATCGCTGGAGACTGTGTCCGGGCTTGGGCCTCGCCTGTTTGCTGTTTCGACTTCAATGTCGGTTGTGACTAGCCCCCAGAGCAGTCGCTTCGAACCCAGCTCTCTTGATGTCCAAATCCCGCCTCATCTTCCGCTGCCGCGCCTGGTTGGCTTGTCTTCAGGGCCGCAAAGTCGAGGGCACCGCGTCGTTATTTGGGATCCTGCTCTCTGGAAAGTGCCTCAGGGTTCTTTGGGTTGGTTTGGGAATCATTCGTTTTCCCCTGCGGGGCGTACACCACAGTGGGCGCATTAGCTCGGCGGGGATGTTGGGAAGGTTGTAGATAGCATGGCGAAGAACATTTATGTCGGAAATCTGTCGTGGGAAGCCACGGCGGACGATTTGCTGCGGCTCTTCGAGCGCTTCGGCGGTGTCACTCGGGCTCAGGTGGTCATGGACCGCGAAACCGGCCGCTCCCGCGGTTTCGGCTTCGTGGAAATGGCTGATGACAACGAGGCTTCCAAGGCTGTTGGCGAGTTGAACGGCACCGAATTCATGAACCGTACCCTTACGGTGAATGAGGCCCGTCCCCGTGAAGAGGGTGGCGGTGGCGGCGGCCGTGGTGGTTACGGCGGCGGTGGCGGCGGCCGTGGTGGTTACGGCGGC
>CAWUOE010000425.1:0-3581 GCA_963923355.1 uncultured Gemmataceae bacterium
CTCCACCACCCACAACCGCCCCCGCGCGTCAAACACCCCCGCCACCGGGCTCCGCACCAAGGGATCGCTGGCCACCAGCGCCACCTCCATCCCCGGCTGTGCCACCATCGTTGTCCGCACCACCTCCGGAGTGGGAGCCTTCTGCCCGCACACCACCACCAAAACCATCCACACCGCGCCCATTGGTTAACTCCCGCGACAGGATTTCCATTTTTTCACAGGTCCACCAGCCGGGAAACTGACAACCAGCTACGAAAAAAATTCCTTGGCTTTTGCTGCACTTTCCTTGCGCTGTTCGGCTGAAATTCCTGTTCCATGTCAATAATTGTCACTCGTTTAGGTAGCCCAGCTTTTTCTGTTAAAAATCTTGAGGCGAGCCAAGCGAGGTATGATCCACCCCACCACCAAGTTCATCAATTAGCCCAGGGAAAGTTAAAGGCTCTCTTGAAGAAAGCGATAGCGTTTTAAACATTGCCCCGTCGTTGACCGTCCCAAAATATTCCGGTAGCTTAAATTCTGCACAGGCCATGCAAAAGGTTCCTTCTAAAAATCGTTACTAACAACGCAAATACCTTGGGCGCTTTCCTGTGCTTCTCAATTCCGGCCATTGTCGAGGTTCCTTCTAACTTCTTGTTTAGCCTACCTCGGCAGCTTCCCGGATTGATCCAAAAAGGCCATTACCATGCCATACAGCGCCGTGGAAATCTACCTGTCCAAAAGACGTAGGATAATCGTCCAGGCAAATGGCAACCAAATATCCTCTCGGGCTGCGGTTGCCACCTTCAACCGCAACCTCAACTCACTAGGCTTCACCTGCTCCCAAGAACTTACCAGCGCACTGTCCAGTCTGGGTGATGAAGCGCTAGGTAACCTGTACAAGGAGGTCGTCCCCATCCTCCAAGGGATGACCGGTGCCCACCAAACCTTTCGGCCGATGTATCCGAATTTTCCCAAACAGGTCATGGAGGCTTCGGAACTGGAGCTATACCTAAATGCCTTAACCCACTACTGGATGGCTGCAGTCCGAGACATTGCACTTAGTCAGCCTCGCCTGTTTGGTGGTCCACTGATAAGAGGGGAAGAATCCAATCAGGCTGCTGTGGATTTGGTCACTGTTCCACTTAATTGGCTACCGGAGTATGAAGTCCAAAACCGCGAACGGCTTCCAGAAGGGGAGGTTTCCCTTAAAGTCATCAACCTTGGCACTAAGGACGACTTCTGGCAGGTTTTCAAAGGCCTGGTGGGATCAAATGGGTCGCTCTCGCAAAACGATAAGGCGATCGTCCAATGGTTCGTCGATGAAAATCTGGATAGCATCCATCGCTTTCTGCCGCCCGCAATTCCGCAGAAAGAAAACTTGGCGTTCCTGATAGGCTGCTTTCTCAAACACGAAACGCCAACCTATTTGATTCCCCACCTCAAGACTGCAACGGACGTGCTGCGGGTTGCAGTCGCCCTGTCTGGTGGAGACGTGTCCCTTGCCAAGCCCGGAAAATTCCGTCGCTTTAGACGCAAAGAACGCCGTTTGTTATTGGATGCTTTGGAGGCGGCTCCGGACATAACCGAAGACATGCTGCGCCGCCCAGAAGTATGGAAACGGTTTGGGCGCGAGCTGCGCCCCGGCGATTACGCCAGCCGTTACCCGAAATCGCTTAAGTCTTTCGACGTTGTTCGCAATGGCGAACCATTTGAATCCTTCAATGGCAAAGTGGAGGCGGGCCTGACCCGTAAGGACCTGGAAAATGTCACAAACCTCCTCAAGAACAGGCCCGGCGATTTCGCCCGTCGATTGGACCACCTGTTGCGCACATCTGGGGGTCACGCGGAGTTGGTGCTCAACGCATTCAAGGAGGTTGCTCATAAGGTTTCAACCCCTGTCCTCCTTCAGGTATATGCGCACTTCAAGAACCGGGATCGGGTCAAAGACCATCGGACTTTCTTCCCAAAGGGAAATGTAGCGAAAGTTCAAGTTCTTGCAGGGTCTCTGCCACCTTTGCCGAGGCTTGAACTTCAGAATGGCGAAGCAATTGAAAAATATGTCGCCAAATTTGTGAGGGATACCCTGGTTAATCGATTTAGGTCCCTACCTTCCCTTGGCAAAGTGTACTTGGATGAAGCCTTGCAAACACAGAACGTGCCCTTCGCTCAGCGTTCCGCCAGCAAAACGCTCCGCACTATCAGCCGAGGATCCAGGCTTACCCTTCCCACCTGCGATACCCTTCGGTTCTTTGTCTGGTGGAAGGAGCCAAAAAATGAGCGCACCGACATTGACTTGGCTGCTGTATTTTTCACCGATGACTGGAAAAGGCTAGCCGAGGTGGACTACCACACCCTCAAGATTTGGGGAACTGCGCACAGCGGCGACATCACCTCGGCACCACAAGGGGCTGCGGAGTTCATCGACGTCCATATTCCGACGCTTCGTAAGAATGGTGTGCGGTATGCCATCATGGCTCTTTACAGTTTCACGCAACAGGCGTTTAAGGACCTGCCTGAGTGTTTTGCCGGATGGATGGCCAGACAAAAAGTTCAATCAGGAGAAATTTTTGAGGGCCAAACGGTCCAAGACAAGATTGACATCGCGGGCGACACAACCGTGAATATCCCACTCATCATCGACCTTCTGACCAGACAGGCCATTTGGGCGGACATTGCCCTAAAGAGCCGTGGGCCGATCAACAATTCCAGAAAAGGTAGTGAAGGATTGGCCCTCATGGGCAAAGCGGTCACCGACTTGGTCAAACCGACCCTATATGACCTTTTCGATATGCACGCCGAGGCTAGGGGCACGGGCCGATCTGCCGCAACGGAACGAAACGACGCCGATACCGTGTTCAGCATGAACGAAGGCATTACCCCGTTTGACACGAACCAAATCATGAGCGAATTCCTAACCAATCCAAGCTAGTGAATGCTTGGCATGTCACTTGCCCAATCAGGGCAACCTTTTTCCGTTTTATAAAGCAAAATAATCCTTTTAGGATTGTCTTTGCGTGTTTCGCCCTCTTTTTATTTCACTAGTATAAAATTTAAACTCATATTTTTATGACAATTGAAACTCCGTCAATTCAATTCACAAAACCCAATCAAGGTGCATGTGGTCACGCAGGAGGGTGATAGCTGTTATCCTTCTCAAGGATGCTTGATCAGAACTTATCCACAAAAATGAGACAACCTTAAGGCTGGTTTTTAAATCGGGGCCGATTAGGCAAAGATCAACATCTTTGGGTTTCACGCGTTGCCATAGCGCAGGGTTGGGTGGGGCAATATTAGCCAACCTTCCAACCCAATCCTTTTTTTCCAGACTGTTATCAGTCAACTTTCTGAAAAAAACCCAAGCTTCCTCGATTTTTTATGAAAAACCCTTCAAATCTGAGCACATTCGCACCAACCACCCCACATTTCCGCCCAAGCCATTTCCAAAAATTTTCCCCAACAGGGCTCTTAACATTGCCACCTGTGCGTCAACAATCCAAGAATGTGGAAAGGGACATTAGCCAGACGGGTTTGCCAGGCCAGCAAACCTCGCCTCGCGCCACCTGACCCGATCCACGGCGGCCCGGCCGGTTGAAACAATCAAT
>CAWUOE010000426.1:0-3574 GCA_963923355.1 uncultured Gemmataceae bacterium
AACGGGGTGTTTCATGGCTTGGTCGGCGGTGTTCCGGATCACTCCGTGGTTCCGGACACTGGCATTGTGGCTGGCAATCACTGCTTTGGCCGCCGATGGCCAACGGGCCCGGGCACAAATGCTTGGCGGCCGGCAAGACCTCCCCATGGCCCTGCACGGCCAACTCATCGACTGGTCTGATGAAAACGGCGAGGACAATCGGATCTGGTCCGAGGTTCTGGGAGCCCCCAGATCCCTTTATGTTTACCTCCCGCCCGACTACGACCCGAACACCCCGCAAAAGGTGATGTTCTGGTTCCACGCCTACCTGCAAAAGACCGGTTGGTTTGCCAAAAACCTGCTCCCGGAGATGGATGCGAAAATGGCCGCGGGCGAACTGCCCGGCATGATCATTGTCTTCCCCGACGGTTCCCAATCCAACAAACGCCGCCCCCTGAAACTGCCCGCCGCCACCCTATTCATGAACAGCGAACAGGGGCAGCATGAAACCCATGTGATGGAAGAGGTCTGGCACCTGGTGCACGATCGGTTCAATATTTCCGAAAGAAAGGAAGACCATCTCTTCGCAGGAGCCAGCATGGGTGGCAACGCGGCAATGCGCATGGCCCTGCGGCACCACGACCGCATTGGTGCAGCCATCAGTATTTTTGGCGCCCTGGATCTGCGCTATCAGGACATCTGTGGGGGATTTCTGGGCAACATCCCCAGGGCTGATCCACGCACCAACTACAACCGCACCAGGCTCCCGGTGGCCCGCCTGGCAGGCGTGGTGCCTGTCCGGCTGAAACAGTTTGCCGAACCCCTGTTCGATCTCAGGGATCCCCATGTGGCCGATCAGATCCGGGAGCAAAACCCCAAGGACCTGCTCGATGACCTCGACCTGCAGCCCGGCGACCTGAAAATCCTCGTGGCCTACGGCAGGTTTGACGACTACAACTTCGATTCACAAGCCCGTTCATTCGCTCAAGCTGCCCGGGCCCGCGGCCTTGAGGTGGAAGAGGTGGTGGACAAATGGGGCCGCCATTCCCGCAGGACTGCCACCCGGCTCTTCCCCTCCGCCCTGGATTTCATCGCGCGCTACTGGTCCAACGATTCCGACCAACCCTGATGCGCCGTCCCGCCCCTGCAACCCCCGTACAATGAAGTGCGTCGGCTGTCAGGGGAGAAGGGCATGTTCCGCGAGTTGCTACAGGATGCCGTCACCCTGTTCGTGGTCATCGACCCCATCGGGAATGTTCCGGTTTTCCTCGCATTGACCCGCCACCTGGATCCGCCTGCCCGAAGGCAGGTGGCCGGCAGGGCAATCCTGGTCAGCGCCGGGGTCCTGCTGGCTTTCCTGCTGGTGGGTAAAACCCTGCTGGCATCCTTGGGGATCGGCCTGCCCGCATTCAAGATCGCCGGGGGCATCGTCGTCTTCCTGTTCGGCTTGCAGATGGTTTTTGAAACCGAACAGAAGAACAAAGACGCGCACGGCGAGGCCGGTCACGATATCGCCATCTTCCCCCTGGCCTTCCCCATGATCGCCGGGCCAGCGTCCATGCTCACCGTGGTCTTGCTCACCCAACCCGGGCAGGCAGGGTGGGACCATGTAGGAGCAATTGCCGTCATCCTGGCGACAATCCTCCTGGGCACATGGGCCCTGTTTTTGGGGGCAGAGCCGGTCCAGAGGGTCCTGGGTAGGGCGGGGTCCAACCTGGTGAGCCGCATCATGGGTATGCTGCTGGCCGCACTGGCTGCCGAGACCGTGCTTGGGGGCTTGGCAGAGTTTTTCAAGCTACCCGTTGGCAAAACCTGACGGGGCTCACTTCGAGGGCAGGTTCTTGCGGAAAAAGCGAAGCCAGTTGCTTCCCATGATTCCATCCAGGTCGGCGTCGCTGTAGCCACGCCTCTTCAGGATCGGGCGAAGGCCCCGTACATCCGCGATCGTGTCCACATCCAGCGGCCCCTGCTCGGTCCCGAACCCGCCGTCCAGATCGGTGCCCAACGAAACCTGCAGCGCATTTCCGGCCATTTGGCAAATATGGTCGATGTGGTCGGCCACATGTTCCATGGTCACCCCGGTGCCGTGTGGAGTGGATTGGCCGCGTATCCAGCCGGGCACCAGCATCCAGGCATCGAAGGCCGCACCGATAACGGCCTCACGCTCCAGCAACCGCCGGATCTGGCCATCGCTCAACTGCCGCTGGTCGTCCACCAGCGCCCGACAATTGTGGTGGCTGGCCAGGACCGGGCCATCAAACCACTCCATGGCTTGGTCAAAGGCCTCATCCGCCAGGTGGGTCACATCCAGAATCATCCCCACGCGACGCATCGCCTTCAGTAGGTCGCGCCCCGGCGCGAAAAATCCTCCAACGCATCCTGTCCCGTTGGCGTAGGTACTCGGACCGTAGTGCGCCGGCCCGATGATTCTCAGGCCAAGCCCCCACCACAGATCCACTTCATCCGGGAAAAGGACCGGATCAGCTCCCTCCATGCTCAGAATAAAACCCAGGGGCTCCTTCTCTGGCCCGCCAGGACGTTCCCATAGAACTTCGTGGTTGACCAGTTGATGCTGGTAGCAGATCATCCGCATCGCGCCGCGTCGGCACATCGCCTCATACCAGCCCAATTGTCCCCGGGCGGCACCATGGGCTCCGGGCATGGATTCATACCGCTGAAGGCCGGGGACCAAGTCGCTCCGGTGCAAACGCGCCAACAGGGTGGCCACCACCAGACCAAATCCGCCCCGACGCAGGTCGGGAAGGGACACGGTGTTCACCCCGCGCCCCTTGCCCTGCACACCCAAGTCCTTTTCGCGCTGGCGAATCGCCCCCACTGGTAGGGCCAAATCACGGTTCCAATCCAAGGCATTCCATGCCAAATCCAGATGGGCGTCTACCAGCATGGCGCAAGACTCCGATATAGATTACAGCCCTGCATATTGCAGACATGTGCCTGGCGGTTGCAGGGAGGCAAGGCCCACTCACCACCAAATGATCTGGGAAAACCCCCGCGTGACTGCTAACATTGCATCCAAGTGATCTAGCTCACCGCCTGCAAAAGGCAAGAAATAGTCGTTCGTAAGGAATAGTTCCAATGCCCCGCAAGCGCCCCCACACCGCTGCCCAGAAGAAAGCGCGCCAAGCCAAATTTGCCAAGCGTCGGGCTGGCAACAAGCCCAAGCTGGGGATTCCACCCAAGCTGATGAAGGGCGTGATCGAAAGCTGATCCAGCTCTTGTCCTTCTAAATCACGGTCGCTCCAGCTCCACCCCGGCCAGCCAGGGTGTGAGTTTTTGGTTTATTTCCGGTACGGGGATGCTGATGCTGTTCAGCCCAACTCCCAACAGCACCAGCTCGGGCCATTCGATTTTCAGCAAATTCTGAAGCCCTCTGTCCCCCAGCCCGTTTTGCCGCAATTCCAAATGACGCAGACTGGCCCGTGCCGGTGACTCTCCCAGCACGCCCACAGCCTCCGCTTCCAATCCGCCATTGTTTTGACGCAACTCAACCAAACGGCATCCCAAACTTCGAACCAGCCGGGCCCATCCCCTGTCTCTTATACACATCTCCGAGCCCACGAGACGCTACGCTATC
>CAWUOE010000427.1:0-3560 GCA_963923355.1 uncultured Gemmataceae bacterium
AAGAGACAGGTATGACGGGCTTGGCGGTCAGCCCCGGGTGATCGAACACGAGTGCGACGGGATCTTCCAGATCGTTGCCGGTGAAGGTGACCTCGATAGTTGCGCCGCGGGTGATAGCCAAGGGGGCGAGTTGCGCGAGGTAGGGAGCCGGCGTGGCCGCATCGGGAACCTGGGCCGTGGCCAACGGAGACCAGCAGCCGACGAGAAGGCAAGCCCAGGCAATGGCATGGCGGAGGCAGAGACGTCTCATCCAAGGCTCCCGGGCAGGCACGGCGCCGGTCAGGCCGGCAGAGTATGAACCGTTTTGGGCGAGCGGGTGGCGAGGCAGCCCACCGGTTCATTTCAAGGCGGGAGGTTTGGCGCGTGGGTGGGTAGGGCCGGCCCACGAAACCAAACCCGTTTGGGTCTAGATCACCTAGATTAACAGTCTAAACCAACCGGGCGCACGATCAAGCGGTTGCCGGTGTGAGGGAAAGGCTGGAATCAGGTGGAACAACCGGCACGGGTGCTGTTTTTGGGTGATGTGGTGGGGGATGAGGCCCTGACCCGTTTGGAGCAGCGTATCCCCAGCCTGCGCAATGATTTGGGATTGGCGGGTGTGGTGGTGAACGCGGAGAACGCGGCGGGGGGATCGGGTTTGACGGCGGCGCAATACCACCGATTGCGACGGGCCGGAGTGGATCTGGTGACATTGGGGGACCATGGACTGAAACGGCGGGAAATTGTGCCGCTTCTGGAGCGGGGGGAGCCGATCAGCCGGCCGGCAAACCTTCCGAGCCAAGCGCCCGGGAGAGCGTGGGCGCAGGTGGAACTGGCAGGGGGCCTGAGGCTGCGGGTGGTGACGGTGCTTGGGCGTGTGTTCATGAAACCAGTGGACTGCCCGTTTGACGCGCTGGATCGGGCGTTGGCTGAGATGGGGGACGGGCCGGGGCTGACGCTGGTGGACCTGCACGCCGAGGCGACGGCGGAGAAGGAGCTGCTGGGGTGGCACCTGGACGGGCGGGTGACGGCGGCGCTGGGGACGCACACCCATGTGCCGACGGCGGACGAGCGCGTGCTGCCACGGGGGACGGCGTACCAGACGGATGTGGGAATGTGCGGATCGATGGCGGGGGTGCTGGGCCGGGACCCTGAGGCGGTGCTGCGGACGACCCGTACCGGCCTGATGGAAAGCTGGGGGCTGACGGCCGGCCGGATCGCGCTGTCGGGCGCGGTGGTGGAGGCGGACCCTGCCACGGGTAGGGCGACGGCGATTCGCCGGTTCCGGGAAGACCCGGCGGGCTAGACGCCCAATTCGGATAGCAGCGGTTGCAGAAACGCCGTCATGGGTTGGTCTGCTCCCGGATTGGGCCCGGTGCCGATCCAGACGGGGCGGTCGAGCGGGTGGGCGGCGGGGAGGCCGTGGCTGCCCTTCACCAGGCCGGAATCGAGCGGGATCACATCGAACAAGGTGCGGAAGCCGAGCTTTTTGGCCACCAGGCGGCGCAGGATGCGGCCGGTGGGCCAGAGCAGTTTGGGATCGACAAACAGCTCGCAGGGATCGTAGCCGGGCTTGCGGTGGATATCGACCGTGCGGGCGAAATCGGGAGCGCGCGCATCGTCGAGCCAGTAGGGGTAGCTGAACCAAGCGTTGGGGGTGGAAAGGGCCACCAGCTCACCGGAGCGCGGGTGGTTGAGGCCGATTTCGGCGCGCTCGTCGCCGGCGGCGACTTGGGCGACACCCGGGGTGGCGGCGAGGAGATCACGGACCTGGGTGATGTCGGCGGGATTGGCCACATAGACATGAGCGATCTGGTGGTCGGCCACGGCGAAGGCGCGGGAGCCGAAGGTGTCGAGGATCTCGCCGAAGGGGCCATCGCGCACCTCGAGCAGGCCGGCCCGGCGCAGCACACGGTTGAGGGCGACGGGCTGGCTGACATCGCAGTGGCCGTATTCGCCGACCACCCAGACGCGGGCACCGGCGGCCTGCGCGGCATCGAGCAGCGGGGCGGCGGCGTCATCGAGCTGGCGGACGAGGGCGGGCATTTCGGTGCCGCTGACGCCGGTGCGCTGGGGCTGGTAATCGAGATGGGGCAGGTAGGCGAGGAGCAGGTCGGGGCGATCGTGGCGCAGGACATTGGCGGCGGCCTGGGCGATCCAGCGGGTGCAGGGGAGGCCGGCTCGGGGGCCCCAGAAAGAGGGGAACGGGAACGGGCCGAGGTCTTTCTCCAGCCGGGCAGGGATGGAACGGGGCAGGCCGTCGATGCCGAAGCGTTTGTCGCCATCGGCGCCATAGAAGGGCTTGGGGGTGACGCTGATATCGAAGGGAGCCCCCTGATTGAACCACCAGAAGAGGTTGGCGGTTTTGAGGCCGGGTTTTTTGGCCTTGAGTATCTGGGGCAGCGTGGGGGCTTGAATGAGGTGATGAGACTGTTGCCAGAGGCGGATTTCGCGGGTGTCGCGGAAGAGCCAGCCATTGGCGACGATGCCGTGGTCCTGAGGGAGTTTGCCGGTGAGGAGGGTGGCTTGGGCGGTGCAGGTGACGGCGGGCGTGGGTTCCGTGTGGCCGACCACCCAGTGGGCTTGGGCCAGGGCGTTCAAACGGGGGGCATGGGGCAAGAGGCGGCGGGTGAGGCCGACGGCGCTGAGGAGGATCAGTGGGGCGGTCATGGGGCTTATTCCGTAGCAGCTGCCCAAGGGGGTCTGGTTTGCTAACCTAGTGAGGGGTGAAATTGACGCATTTCTGCTAGATTAACACCTTGGTCCGGCCCGAGCCGGTGATTGTATTTCGCACAAATTTTTACGAAACGTGGTTTGAGGAGCGTTCCCGTGAGCGACCGGTATCTGTTCACCAGCGAGTCGGTATCGATGGGTCACCCGGACAAGGTGGCCGACCAAATCAGCGACGCGATCCTGGACCACTGCCTGAAGCATGATCCGAAGAGCCGTGTGGCCTGCGAGACGATGGTGACGACGGACCTGGCGGTGGTGTCGGGCGAGATCACCACCGGGGCTCCGCTGACGCGGGCGATTGTGGACAAGCTGGTGCGCGACACCATCCGGGAGATCGGCTACGTGGACCCGACCATCGGGTTCGCCGCCGACACCTGCCAGGTGGACTGCAACATCCACTCGCAATCGGCCGACATCTCGGTGGGTGTGGACACGGGCGGCGCGGGTGACCAGGGGATGATGTTCGGCTTCGCGTGCGACGAGACCCGCAGCCTGATGCCGCTGCCGATCTACCTGTCGCACCGGCTGGTGGAAAACCACGCGCAGATGCGGCGCAACAAGCAGTTGCCCTTCGTGCGTCCGGACGCCAAGAGCCAGGTGACGGTGGAGTACAACGCGGACGGCACGCCGCACCGGATCCACACCGTGGTGCTGTCGACCCAGCACGATGACAGCGTGATCGTGAAGCGGAACGGGAAGAACTACTTCTCGGATGAGGCTCGGAAGGTGATCATCGACAAGCTGATCCTGCCGACGCTGATGGCGGAGCGGCCCGACCTGGTGGAGGGCAAGGGCAGCATCAATCTGGTGCCGGTGGGCGAGACGGCCCCGCTGGCCGACGGGCACAT
>CAWUOE010000428.1:0-3554 GCA_963923355.1 uncultured Gemmataceae bacterium
TCAAAACGCACCAAGCCCCGCCCTTCCGAGGGGCTACCCGCCAAGTCTTCGAGATAACGCTCGGCGGCCACGCGAATCATCAGTTGTTCGTGCTGCAGCAAATCGGCAACTTCCACCAGCAATCGTTTGTCCTGGATCTCGTCCCGACTGGGTGGATGAAGCAAGTCCACCAGCGTGCCGGCATCGGCAGGTGTCATCCGGAAACGATCCACCAGGATTCCGCTGTCCGTCTTGGGGTTATGGAGGGTCAGTCCCCTCAGAGCCTCCTCGCTCACCCAGTGACGAAGTGCCCCGGCAGCCGCCTGACGGCGGTCTTCGGTGAGTGTCTCGTCCGACATGTCCATCAGCAAACGCTGATACTCACCCATGCATCCCAGCGCCAAAATCGCCGCATGGCGTACAGCCGGGGTGGCCCCCTTGGCATTGAGAACAAAGTCCATCCCCACGGAGGGAATCCTCTCGCCACCCAACTCTGCCTCCAGTTCGGCGAGCGCGGCCTTGTACGCTGCGCGCTGTTCCGGTTTGCCAAGCCCTTCCCGCTCCCAGAGCGGCTCTCGCGCATTCAGCGGAAAAGGTCCCCTCGCCACGCCCTGCGCGCTGTCCCAAACCGCGAAAGCCTCATTCGACGGCCCTGCTTTCATCCGCCAAATCACTCCCGGTTGGGGTGACACATTGGCGGTACCCCGTGTCACGGCCAAGAGCGCCCCGATCACAGGCTCCTCCCCCTGGCGCCAGGTGGCCCGGCCGGCTGGCACCGGCGAAACTTCCACCAAGACCTCGGCCCCCTCGTCGGGAAGCTCGACATCCCACGCTTGGTCCCGGAAGCGGACCCTCCAGGTAACAGGAACTGGGCCAGGGCCCGACAGATAAACACGGCCCTCCAGCAACTCCATCTCCCCGGTCGCTCCTGCACCGGCCGGCAAAAGGTTAATTTCCGACTCTAGCAATCCAGAGATGTTGCTCGATTCAGGCAGGTTGCCCCACAGCGTGGCCTTGGGCCCCCGGGTCAAACTCACCACCGTGGCATAGCCCGGCAAGGCCATCAGATGATCCTGCGACCGCACCACACCACGGTCGGCCACTCGCCGCCATAATTTGGTTTCTGGTTCCTTGCGCAGCATCACCTGCCGGTCCGAGACCAGTTTGCCCAAATCCTGCCGGGTTTCCCGGTCCGCCGAAGGTGTCGCGGCAAGCACAGCCGGAGCTGGCTCCACTTGGTCCGGTACCGGAACCGGCTTTGGGGCAGGCATGGGCATAGGAGCAGGCATGGGTACGGGAGCGGGCATGGGCATGGGAACCACAGCAGGAAGGGCAACCACAGCCTCCCCGTTTCCTTGGTTGACTTGGCCCAATTCAGGCTGGGTTTGGCCAGCCTCATCAGACCCGGCTAATGCCACCTCCTGACGCTGAATCGATTGCCGGGGCAACTCCGGCCTTGGTCGAACCACCAAGGCGACAACGGATACTGCCAGCACCACCATCGCACCCACGGCAATCAAAACCTGGTTCCGGTTGATCCGCAGGCGCGCCGGTTGGCTGCGCGACCGACCGACAGCGGGCAACTCTTCCACCGGACGTCTGGGCCGACCACGAGCGCCTTTCACCAGATTGCGCATGCGTTCCCAGTCAATCCCTTCCGAAGCCGCATAATTTCGGCCTTTCCCCAGCGGGGGAGCGCTGCTTAGGCAGTAATGACTGCTGGCCAGTTCATGCAGCAGCAGGTCATCCTGAAGGGTCCTTTTCTCAAGGTCGGCAACCGTATCCGGGCTCAGGACTCCGTCCAGATAGGCCGCCACCAGTTGGAGGTCAGGCAACGCCCCCTCAGGCGGCACACCGCGGATGCGCAAATGCTTTTCCACCCGCTGCATCAGCGACTGGGCCTCAGGATGCTGCTGCAAAAACAGCGAAAACTCCTTCACCTCCCCGGCAGACATCCGGTCTTCCAAGTACCTCAGGATTTTTTCAAGGGTCAGGTCCATTGGGCACCAAATCTTCAGAATGAGTGGTCACACTGAGTTAGTGGTCCGGTTACGCCGTTTTCGTGCGTTTTTTTTCAAAATCGGATCATCATCAGCCACAAGGCTATTGGCATCAACAGGTTGTATCACGGCAAAAACCTTTCGATCCCGCCGGACCTTTCCGGAAATAGCTGATTCTGGCAAGATTGGGATCAGGGTTCCACGGTGACACAAGCGTTTCGCCCCACCGCCCCGACATCAGACTCCGGATCCTTTTTCGCTGTCTCAGGAGCCTAATCCCTTGGGCGGATTGTGCCTGGTTACCGGTGCCACCGGCCTTTTGGGTAGCCATGTGGCTGAACAATTGGTTCGCCGTGGGGAACAGGTCCGCGCGCTGGCTCGTCCCGGGAGCGACCAGGATTTCCTGCGCGGCCTGGGGGTACAGATCGTTTCAGGAGATCTGGAAAAGGATCACGGCCTCGATGCGGCATGCGCTGGGGTGGAACGCGTTTTTCATTGTGCCGCCAGGGTGGGCGAATGGGGCGATCCGGCTCAAATCCGCGCCCAGATTGTCGACTTGGCACTCCACCTCAAAAATGCCTGTCTTCGGGCGGGTAATCCCCGCGTGGTTCATGTCAGCTCCGTCACGGTCTATGGCAAACCGGAGGGTGCGGGCCCTTGGGACGAGGCTCAGCCCTTGGGCAAAAATGTCTACCGCTCCAACCATTACTGCCATGCCAAGATCGCGGCCGAAAGGGCCTGGGCTGATTATCCAGGCCAGGTGGTGATCGTGCGCCCAAGCTGGATATACGGACCCCGCGATCGGGTCACGCTGCCCCGCGTGGTGAAGGCGTTTCTTAGCGGCCGGCTCGCCCTCATCGGCGACGGCTCTAACCCACTCAATATCATCTACGCCCCCGATGTGGCCGATGGCTGCATCCGCGCCATGGACAAGGGGCCCGATCGCCACGTCTACAACCTCAGCAGCGGGGGCCAAACCTCGGTCAGGGCCTTCATGGACACAGTGGCCGACGAATTGGGCCTTCCAAGGGTCAGGAAACGCTATCCTTTGGCCTTCGCCAAGGGTCTCGCCGTTTTCAGTGAGTTTGTCGGCAAGATGATCCGGTTGAAACGGCCGCCCCATCTCACCCGTTACAACCTCGGTCTGCTGACCAGGCCATGTCTCTTTTCCACCGAGAACGCCCGCCGTGAACTCGGATGGCAAGAGTCCACCTCCGTCCAGGTGGGCCTGCGCGAAACCCTGGAGTGGCACTGGCGCGACCTACCCTCCACGGCCCCTGTCCGCCGCCGCAAGGAAGCGGAATTATCGGCCAACTAGAAGGATCTGATCACCATGGGATTTGGCGAAAGACTCACCGAGGCGACCCGGAAGGCGGGCACCCCGCTGTGTGTCGGTATCGACCCCCGCTGGGAATCACTGCCCCTGGAAATCAGGGCCGGCAAAGGCGGAATAATCCCCGAGTCACTCCAGGCCGTGGCCGACGCCTACGAGGATTTCTCCCTCGCCGTGCTCGAACTGGTCCGGCAATTCACGGGAGTGATCAAGCCTCAGATGGCTTTTTTCGAGGCGGCCGG
>CAWUOE010000429.1:0-3549 GCA_963923355.1 uncultured Gemmataceae bacterium
CCGGTTTATCAGGTATGTTTCCCCGGGTGCCGCCAGGTGAAATCCATCTTCCAGAATCTGGCGCAGGCCGTCATCAAACAAGGGAACCCATCTGGAACTTTTACCCTCATGATGCTCGGTCTTAGGCGAATGAACCAGCATTTTGTTGCGGGCCCAGTCGATATCTGACCACTTGAGCAATAAAGTTTCTGAGGGCGTCCTCAATCCGCCAAGCCGGCTTAAAGCTATGATCATACGCCATTGATGATCCGGGCAGGCATCAAGCAAACGATCAAGAATTTCTCTCGTTACAAAAAACATACGGTCGCGATTCTTTTCGCTGGGAAATTTGATTTCTGCAAAAGGATTAAGACTTACCAAACCCGCACGCAGGGCTGCACGAAAAAACTGACTGGCGGCGCGCAAGGTTCTCCCAGCGGTTGCCCGGGAATATTTTGTAAGCAAATGCACCTTAAAACTGTCGGCGTCAGCGCTGGTGACTTTTCGCATAATCTTTTCACTTCCGAAGAACTCAATAATTCTTAGGTGAACGGTTAATAATGCCCGGCGGGTGCTTGCTTTGGTATCTGTTCGTTTTTCCAAGAAATTTTTTGTGAATTCACCAATTTGCGCATTCTGACGGATTGTGGGAACCAATCCTGCCTTCGAAAGCTTTCTTGCCAAAGCATCAGGCAGGGCGGCAACCCAGCGGGAAAGTTCATCACTCCAAGGGATTCCTGCCAGCGTGCAACTTATGATTTCCTCTACCTTTGTTAGGATTTTTTCGGCTCTCTTGATATCCATCCGCCCAAGCCTAAAGCCTTTGCGTTTCCCGCTAGTGGGACAAACAAATTGAATCACTTTTAAACCTTTACCCTTGCCTGTTTTACGCTCACTTAACGATGCCATTGCTAGATCCTCCAATCCTGTTTCGTTGAAGCCAGTCCTCAATGTCAGCTATCAAAAATAGCTTGGTTCGACCATCTATTACATGGGGAAAACCACCTGTTTTGCACATTTGCCAAAGCTTCCGCTCGCTGATCGATAACAACCTAGCCACTTCGGGTGCCCGAATCGCAATTTTATTCATCTACTTCCTTCCTTCTTGAAAATTCAGTCACTTTTAGCTTTTTTTCGATGCCTTTCAGGTTTATTCCCCATTCCTGATCCATTAAATAAGCCCGTTACGTTTGTGGATAACGTGGATAACTGGATAAAATGCTAATCCAGTAATTTCGGGTTAACCTCAAATCGTGGCTTCCTAGTTTTGTCAGAAGCAGGTTTTGGTAGAAAGCGGATATGCCCGGTTGCGGCCAATCCATCTAATGCCTGCTCTAAGGCTCTATCATCCGTAATACCGTCTTTGGATCTTGGAATCGAGGCTCTCAAATCATGCCTAAGTTGGCTCCAATCGGCTTTGCCATTTTGTTCAGAAAGACCTTTTCGGTTTCTGGCAATCCAGGCAAGCACCTTTGACCTAAGCCGGTCTTGCGAGGTCGTCCCTGAATCAAAGGATGGGGCAAGCCTTTTTGCATGTTCAAGAAAATATTTGGTTAAACGGATGGCGTTATCCATGGTTTCCGATGGAACTACCAGATCCATTGAGTTATTCATGGCCATTTTGCCAAGATTCAAAATCAGTGCTAATCTTGCAGCAATTCCAGGGCTTTTGCTCCAGGTTCCTCGCAAGATTTCAGGAACTTCATTATTTGCCGCCAATTGTTCTTGAACTTGATCGTGAAATTCCTCAAAGGCATCATGCGCAGCGTTGGAAAGTGTAATTGTCCGTGGCACCATCTCGAAGGGTTCAATTGCCTCTGGTGCAAGGCGGCGAAGTCGCCTGATGAATCCTTCCCAATCGTTTCTTGCCTCAATACTTAAGCCTTCCTTGGAATACTTCGCCCTGTTTTCGCTTGGGTTACACAAAAGAAATCGAGAAAGAAAACCATCATCGGTATCTAAGTATAAAAGGCCGAGCTTAGCAGGCTGAATAGCGCCAACGATATTCACGCATGGCCGAGGAACAAAAATAGCCTGATCTCCAGTTTTTCGATAGTAATCAAGTGGAATAGAACTCCACGAACTTAAAAACCATTCCTTGTCAGCACCTGCCCTATAGCTGTTCATGGATAGAACCCAGCCTGCAAGTTCATCCGAAATACAAACCATTCCTCGTAACGAATTTTGTAACTCGGAAACCAGTGCTTCAACGGTAGTATTGCTAAACACTAAACTTTCCCGCGCTGGCTTGATGGGTGCTTCACCTTTGGAATCTTTCCGAAATTTTTCCAAATCTTCCTTGTATTTGTTTAGTTTCGCGCGAAATTCTTCGGATAAATCTTTTTGAATTGCTCGCAGGGGAGCAAAAATTGCCTGCTGCGCAGGGCTTTTGCCAGTTCCAGGGCGCGCTATAAGGCCTACCCACAAAACAGGAAGTTCCGTCCAGCCGGGCTTTACCTCGATTTGGTGGCTTGCTCCGATGGCACCTGCCATTGCAGAAAGGCATAGCACTGCGGGAAACGCAATATCGCAACCCTGGGCAACAGTTACAGCTTCACAAAATCTTTTAACTTCTTCGGGGAAACAATCTGTTGGAAATGGATTTGGTGCAGGCTCAGATGCATCGTGGGAAAGTTCAGGCCATGTATCTGTTTTTTGAACTATTATAGCGGATGGGGTAATTGGCTGGGTTGCCCCCACCAAATCACGAAGTGCCTGCTTAATGGTTTCCGGTTCCGCCGAATCGCCAAAAGTTTCCAACCATTCAACAATATCGCCTCCTTGGGGCAAGCCTGGTAATTGAATAATTTTTACGATCGCTGGTGGTTGCAGGCGCGACAAGATCCCGGCTACCTCATTTGCATACTTGAATCCCGGATCATCATTGTCAGGAAGAATAAAAACACTCTTTCCTGCCAACGAAGACCAATCGCTTTTTCCTGCCGCCTGGCTACCGCCTGCGCTGGTCGTTGCCACCAACCCTAAAGAACTTGCCGCCCGGACAGCCTTTTCGCCTTCTAAAACATAGATCTCGGATTGAGCCTGGTTGACCTCAGGCAAATTAAAAAGCGGCCTTGGCGTTTCCATTCCTCCGATAAACCAGAAGCCGTCAGATCGTTTTGCGATAGGCCGGAATTCTTTTTTTCCATCTGGTAAATCCCGGCGAAGAACGCCACCACAGTGTTCGCCGGAGGCATCTTGGTAGACAAAGTGGTTAAAGCAACTTCCAAGCTTCCGCTCAAGGTGTCTTCGTGCTTCGTGTTCGCTCGAAAAAGTTAAAACGGGTTTGCTGACCGCTTTAAGTGGTTGCGGCAAGTTGATCAAATTGATCGCTTCACTGGTGCATTCAAATAAATCGCTCATTTCCAACGATAACGCGTTCACAACGGATTCCGGCTCGCAACCTGCGAAACACTTCAAAAGTGCGCGCCCATCATCACCTTGATTCAAGGAAAGGCTAGCTGTTCGATCTTCGTGTGCAGGGCATCGTGCCACCCATCCTTTTCCACTTCTTTTCGCCCCATGAACACGCGAAAGAATATTTTCCAGAGGGGTTGTCATCGTTCCCCC
>CAWUOE010000430.1:0-3542 GCA_963923355.1 uncultured Gemmataceae bacterium
GAACCCGGACCAGATCATCGGTCACATGGGCCGGGTAGAGGTAGTGGAGCCGGATCCAGTCGATACCATCCACCTCGCGGAGTTCACGCAGCAGGCGGGCCAGGCTGGGTTCACCGTAGAGATCGAGCCCGTACCAGGTGGTGTCCTGTGCCACGACCATCAATTCCCGCACGCCGTCGGCGGCCAGCTCCCGCGCCTCGCGGATCACCTCCTCGACGGGCTTGCTGACATGCTTGCCGCGCATCTGGGGAATGGCGCAGAAGGTGCACAGCCGGTCGCACCCCTCGGAGATTTTCAGGTAGGCATAGTGGCGGGGCGTGGCTCGCAGGCGGGCCGTGTCATCCTGCGCCTTCACCGGTGCCGGACGGAACAGGGTTCGTTGCTCCTCGGCCAGTTCCACCCGCTTGCGTTTGCGACCGGCTGCCACCACCCTGTCCAGGGACAGCCCGACCGCGGTGGCGATCTCCTCCCGGCCATGGACCCCCACCACCTGGTCGAGTCCCGGCACTTGATCGAACAGGGAACCCTTGTCACGCTCCGCAAGGCAACCTGCCGCCACCACGGCACGCAGTTGGCCACCTTCCTTGAGCTTTACGAGATCACGCAGGACACCGAGGCTTTCCTGCCGGGCCGGCTCAATGAAACCGCAGGTGTTCACCACCACCACATCAGCATCCGCCGCATCAGAAACGATCTGGTGACCGGCCATGACCAGTTTGCCCAGCATCCGCTCCGAATCGACGGTGTTCTTGGGGCACCCGAGGCTGACAAACGCCAGCCGGGCCCCTTCGGCTGGAACGGCCTGGGCCGTTTCTTCCCGGTCTGATTGGGACTTCCCTGGTTTGGCCGTCTTTTTTCCACCCGCCATGCGACACCTCTGGCAGGCCCCAACGGGCGGGTCCTGCAAACCTTTGCCTAGCTGGCGCTATCACTTTGGATTCGGAAGATTCCCCGAAGCCATCCTCACCATACCTGTCGGATACCTTTTTCCCAACGGCTGGCGGGGTGAACGAACCGGTTCCCCTTCACATCGGATGCACAAAACCGGCGCCATCTTTACAATGGAAGCTGGTTAGTGACCGTTATCACAACCTAACAAACTGATTACCTGTTTCCCCGCGAAGGCCAGCGCCTGATTTTCGGTGCATCCATCCGGCTGGGGCGGGTTCATTCCGCGGACCTGAAATCATGAGCGGCCAGGCTTCCCACCCAGCAGGATTGGACAAGGATCGGATCCTGATATTCGACACCACGCTCCGCGACGGCGAGCAATCCCCCGGCGCCAGCATGAACCTGGCCGAAAAGCTGCAAGTGGCCCATGCGCTGAAGGAGCTGGGGGTCGACATCATCGAGGCGGGATTCCCGATTGCCAGCCCCGGCGACTTTGAGGCGGTGCAGGCGATTGCCAAGGAAGTGACGGGCCCGACCATCTGCGGCCTGGCGCGGTGCAACCACGCCGACATCGACCGGGCCGGTGAGGCCCTGAGTGGCAACCCGAACAGCCGGATCCACGTCTTTTTGGCCACCAGCGCCATCCACCGCGAATTCAAGCTGAAGATGGCCAAGGATGAAATCATCAAACGCGCGGTGGACGGTGTGAAGCGCGCCCTGACCCACGTTAAGGATGTGGAATTCTCGCCCGAGGATGCGGCGCGAACCGAGCTGGACTTTCTCACCGATGTGGTTCAGGCCGTGGTGGATGCCGGTGCCCGAACGGTGAACATTCCCGACACGGTGGGCTACGCCGTGCCTGAGCAGTACGCCTCGTGCATCGCCCATCTGCGCAAGCATGTGCGTGGGATCGAGGGGGTGGTGCTGAGCGTGCACTGCCACAACGACCTTGGCCTGGCTGTCTCCAACAGCCTGGCGGCCGTGCGGGAGGGTGCCCGACAAATCGAGTGCACCATAAACGGGTTGGGAGAGCGCGCCGGAAACTGCGCCCTGGAGGAGGTGGTGATGGCGCTCCGCACGCGCCATGACTATTACCGTCTCAACACCGGCATCCAGACCCGCCGGCTGTATGCGGCCAGCCGCCTGGTGAGCCATGTCACGGGCATCGCGGTCCAGCGCAACAAGGCGATTGTCGGCCAAAACGCCTTCGCCCACGAGGCGGGCATCCATCAGGACGGCATGCTGAAGGAACGGTCCACCTACGAGATCATGCGTCCCGAGGACGTGGGCGTCCCGCAGACCGAACTGGTCCTGGGCAAGCACTCCGGCCGTGCGGCCCTGAAAGACCGGGTTGTCAGCCTCGGCTACCACCTGACCGACGATCGCTTGGAGAAGGTCTACGAGGCCTTCAAGGTCCTTGCCGACCGCAAGAAGGTGATCTACGACGCGGATATCGAGGCCCTGTGCGAGCAGCAGGTGCATCAGGGCGAGGTGCAGAACGCCTGGACCCTCGAAGCCGTCACCTGCAACGCGGGCAGCGCCACCATCCCCTCGGCGGTGGTCTGCCTGTGGCACCGGGATGGCGGTGTCTACCGTGACAGCGCCCTGGGCGATGGTCCGGTGGATGCGGTGTTCAAGGCCATCGAGCGGATCACCGGGATCAATGTCGTATTGAAGGACTACCGCATCCGCTCGGTCACCGTGGGCGAGGATGCCCAGGGGGAAGCGCAGGTGGAGGTGGAATACCTGGGCAAAAGCCTGACCGGACGGGCCTACAGCACCGACGTGATCGAGGCCAGTGCCCTGGCTTTCCTGCAGGTGATCAACCGTCTCTCGCTGCAGTCCGCCGCTGAAAAGCGGATACGTCCCACCGAAAACCCGGTGTAGGGGTTTGGGACCATGGACCCTTTTGCCGGGTCAGGCGCGCCGTTCCGACTACTGGATGGTGGAATCGGGACCTGGCTTGCCTCAAGCGACGAATCCTTCGCCACCGCCCCGCATCAGGCCTGCCTGACTTCCCCGGAATTGGTGACCGGCCTGCACCGCGCCTACGCCCTAGCAGGCGCTGGAGCGCTTCAGGCCAATGCTTGGCTGGCCCTTCATTTGAAGGAAGCCGAGGCCGAACGAGTGGTGCGAGCAGCAGCGGACTGCCTGGAAGATGCCACCCGGCAGGTTCAATCCTCCAGCGGTCCCCTACGTTTGCTCAGTCTGGCGCCGGGGCCAGGCGTTCCCCCACCGGGCCGGGTGGCTCTGGTGGACCAGCTATCTCGTTTCGACGCTGTGGTGCTGGAAACCCTGATCGATCCCTGGCAATTGGCCTGGCTGGCCTGGCTGGTGGAGTGGTCGCCTGTTCCCGTGGCGGCCACGCTGGTGCCGGACAATCGTCCGGATGCGTGGGGTGCCGGGGACTTTGCCCTGAGGGCCCAACGGGCCGGTGCGCGGGCTGTTGGGGTGAATTGCGGGTACGAAGATGCTCCTGGTAGTGCAGCCCGCGCGGTGGCTGAAATTCGACAAGCAGCTCCGCGGCTTGATGTGATGGCACGCCCGGCGAACTTTGATCCGGAAAACTGGCTGCAGGAGGCTGTGTCTTGCGCCGAGGCCGGGGCGCGCTGGGTGGGTGGGTGTTGCGGAAGCGGGCCCCAAGATATCGC
>CAWUOE010000431.1:0-3539 GCA_963923355.1 uncultured Gemmataceae bacterium
GGAACAGCGGGTGGTGGACAAGCAGATTCTGGATGAATCGACACGGCAGTTGCGGTCGAACGAGGCTTCCCGCGACGCGGCCCTGGCGGCTGTGTTGGTGGCGGAGGCCCAACGGGTGGCGCGTGATGCCGACCTGGCCAAGGCCAAGGTGGACGTGCAGGCCGCCGAGGCGCAGGTGAAAGTATCGGACGCGGATGAGAAGCGGTTATCTGCCCTGGTGGGTTACATCGAGCTGAAGTCGCCGTTTGACGGGATTGTGGTGCTGCGCAACGCCAACCGGGGGGATTTCAGCCAGGGGGTTTCGGGAGACCAGACTGCGAACAAGTATTCGCCGCAGCAAAGTTCGCAAAACGCGGCTCCCGTGTTCGCAGTCGCGCGGACGGATGTGGTGCGGGTGTTTGTGGATGTTCCGGAACAGGACGCGAATTACGTTTCACCGGGCACACCGGCGGAAGTGCGTTTGGAGGCATTCAACGATTTGATCCTTCCTTCCCAGGTGGCCCGGACGGCCTGGGCCCTGAACTTGCAAACGCGCACCCTGCGGGCCGAAATCGACCTGCCCAATCTGGACACCAAGCTTTTGCCGGGGATGTACGCCTATGGTTATGTGAAAATCCGCCGGAACGGTGTTTTGGCGATTCCTGCGAACTGCGTGACCAAACGGGGAGAAGACCGGGTGGTCTTCCTGAACCGTGAAGGCAAGGCCAAACAGGCCCGTGTGAGACTGGGGCCCACCGATGGCACCTGGATTGAACTGGTGGGCATTGAAATGGACGGGAAATTCGCGCCCGGGGAAACGGGGCTGGAAGTGATGTCGGGTGACCTGGATGAACTGCAAGACGGGCAAATGACCAAGGTGGCCCGTCCGGATGGGGACAAGGTCAAGGAATGATCGGGGCTACCCGGATTTCAAGCGGAATGTTGCAGGTCTGGTTGGCACAGGGCAGACCGGTCACCGGTGGCAAGTCAAACGGCCGTTCCGTGTCGATATCGAGGATGTTGCCTACGACACGCTGGCAGGCAAGCACCTCAGCGGGGTAGCCCACCGAGCGGAACAGGGCGAACTGTGCCCGATTGTAATCCTGCACCGCCTGGAAATAATTTTTGTAGGCGCCATCGAGTTGGCCCAGCGCGGCCACGACTTCCTGGGGCCGGTTGACCAGATTCAGCACATCGCCGAAACGTGTAGTCTGCCCCATACCCTTCAAGTTGCCCTCGAAGCTGGTGAGTGCATTGCGCAGGCCGGTATCTGCCAAGCCTACCCGCACGGTGGCTGAGCGCAATTGGGCGTGAGTCTTTGCCACCTCGGCCGCAACGCGGTCCTGCACCTGGAACAGGTCGATGAGGGCCTGGTACCTTTGGGCGTCCCTCTCCTTGATGAGGGCCCGGTTGCCCAGGCCGAAGTTCTTCAACTCCCAGAGCACCGCGGCATTGACATCGAAACGGCTGCCCCAATCCATCGAGGTGTTGGGTCCCGAGCCGGCCGCGCCCGCGATGAGCGGGTTGCCGTTGCCGTTGGCCCCGCTGTTGCCCTGAAAAACGAGGCTAGGGATCAGTGGTCGCATTTTTTCCTGTTTCAGGCGAACCAAGGTGGCTTGTACCAGCGCCTGTGAGGCCGCCAATTCGGGCCGGTTGGTCAGCCCAACCGGGATGAGGTTATCCACCTCCTGGCCGGGTGAGATCAGCAGGGTTGCCATGTGGGGTGGTTCGGTGGGAACCATGTTGGCCGTAGGATTCAGGCGGAGCAGACGGGCCAATTCCGCGCTGGCGACCAGCCAATCTTCCCGGGCCTTGACCGCCACCTCCTCGAGGTCTGCCAACAGGGTGCGGGCGCGATCAGTTTCAATGGGGGCGGAGAGGCCGGCACCCAGACTCTCGACCCGGCGCACCAACTCCCGCCCCTTGAAGACCGTGTCGACAGCTCCGGCCATGCGGCCTCTGGCTTGTTGCACATTGAAGTAGGCGGTGGCGACCTCCATGAGCGCATCATTTTTGGCGGCCTGCACCTCGAGGCGCTTCGCCCGCAGGACCTGCTTGGTGGCCAGCGGCGTGTAGATGGCATCGGTGGTGGCGAAAATCGCCTGAACGCCGGGCCCCAGGGTGATGGCCTGCCGGCTGTTGCTGTAGGGAAAACCGGAGGCCGGGGAGGGATAGAGGCCATCATGGCGGTAGTAATCGATGCCGGCGTAGATGTTCGGCAACCACAGCACATGGGCCTTCTCGTATTCGGCTGCGGCGACCGCCTCCGCAGCCTTGGCGGCATCGATGATCAGGGGTCTGGCATCGGACAACTGCAAGGCGGTGGGAAGGTTGATCGGGATGGGTAGGTTGTCGGAGGGGGTGTTGTCCTGCCTGAATTCAGTGGGGGCAGAGGTATTGGCCGCCCTGGGGCCTTCGAGAATTTCCAGGCCGGGAGCCGGGTCGAGGCCCGGGGTGTTGCCTGGGATGGGCTTTGGAGCGGCTTTGGGTAGAGGCAGTTCGTTTTGGCAAAGACCGTACGGGGCCCAAAGAAGCAGGCTTAGCAGCGCCCAAACGCGAATTGTTTGGCGGCCCGGAGTCATTCCCGAATCTACCTCCAAACCGTTGAATCCCTGGAGAACCGTACCGTGAGTAGATCGGCGGCCTGGCGGGGCAATCAGCAAACCAAGCAGGCAGGGATTAACCGGCTTTTCCGGCGGAGCAGGTGCAAATGGAATATCTTGCCCAGATTTCCAAAAGCTGATTGGCGGGACTGAACAGCGAGGAAGTGAGGGAATTTGATTCAACCGGGCTGCCCCCTGATTCCGATGCGAACGATGCGACAGAATCCACACCCAGATCCAGCAACCGGAAAAAAACCATGAATCCAGCCAACACCCCATGCCGGTCGCTGTTCATTGGCAGTCACCCCGGACAGGAATTGATGGTTTTCGGGTGGATGGCGGAGAGCAAACCGGATGTTTTCATTCTGACCGATGGGTCAGGTGCCAAGGACCGCCCGAGGATTGACGCCTCGCGGCTGGTGCTGGAGGCAGCCGGAATCGTGCCCGGGATTTTGTTTGGCGGGCATACGGACCGCGCGCTTTATGGCCACCTGGTGGGACATAACGGGAGTTTTTTTGTAGATTTGGCGGAAATGGTAGCCAACCACATTCTGGGCAGGGGAATCCAATTGGTGGTCTCCCCAGCCGCTGACGGGTTCAACCCGGTGCAGGATGCATTGCGTTTGGTGGTGGATGCGGCTTGCCGTTTGGCGGCCCAGCAGGGCGTGCGAAACCTTGAGAACCGGGGGGTGCACCTGCAGGCCAGACCTGAGGAGGGGATGTCAGATCGATTGAGCCGGGTGGTGATTTTGGAAGATGCCACTTTGGCAAAAAAAGTCGAGCTGGCGCGGTCCTTCCAAGGGCTGGAGGCCCCGGTGGAAGACCTGCTGTCGACCTTCGGGCCGGAGGCCTACCGGGTGGAAGTGTTGCGCCGAGTGACCAGGCCACTGATGGTGCCCTGTGTGGAACCTGATTACGAGAAGCATGGGGCGACGAGGGTGGCCGCAGGACTGTATC
>CAWUOE010000432.1:0-3532 GCA_963923355.1 uncultured Gemmataceae bacterium
CCCTCCATGGCGGCCCGCTGGGAAGGTGCTCGATTGGATGTGCAAACCATGGTTCAAAACCTGCTGGCAGCCATACCTGCCGATCACTGCGCGGTGGTGGAAGGTGCGGGAGGCCTTTTGTGCCCGGTTGGCCCCGGGGAAGCAGTCGCCGATCTGGCAACCAGTTTGGGCTTTCCCCTGGTGGTGGTAGCCAGGCGCCATTTGGGCACCCTCAACCACACCCTGATGACATTGGAGATCGCGCAAAAACGGGGCTTGCCTGTGGCCGGGGTGATTTTCAGCCAAAGCACGCCTGAATCCGGTCCGGTTGAGTCAGAAGTGGCGGTTGAATTGTCCCGATTGACCCAAGTCCCGGTACTGGCCGAAATCCCATTCGGTGATCTTTCAGGCCAATCCCTCGGCCTGGTGGACTGGAAAAAGCAGATGCACATCGCCAACACGCACTGAAGGTTGCTTCCTGAACTTCCCAGTAGAAGAAAAACAACCCGGGTCCAAACTGGCCAGATGGGTCCCCTACGGCTAGGATGGAAATCTTTAAAAAACTAACAAAAAGCAGGCGTCCGGTTTCGCCAACCGTCCATTCCTGTTTTAATTTGTTAAAATATTTCACTCCCGCAAGGTTTTTTCATGGCTCCCGTCGCTTTCCTGTGCGCCAACTGCAAAAAGCCCCTGTGGGTCGATGAGGCCGCTCGGGGAACCCCGGCATCTTGTGCCGGCTGCGGCGTCTCCTGCATGGTTCCCTCAGACGCCCCGGCGCTTGCCGAGGCACCCCAGGCGGATTCCCAGGGGGATGCAGCACCGTCGGCCCTGGTGGACCTGGCCACCCTTCCGGTCATCGGCCAAGGATCAGAAAAAACACTGGAAAACAAGGGATTCCCAACCGATTTACCACAAGAGGAATCTGGCTTAAAGCCTGCATCGGGCACGGTTTTTCCCTGGCTGCTTTTGTGGATGACGGCAAGCTTTTCCATTCTGTCAGCGATTTTGGCCATCTATTTGGTGCTGAGGCTCCGCGCGGCGGACGAGGCGCTGCGTAAGCGGGCGGATTCCTCCGCCATTTTCAGCCCGATAATGACGGAGCAAAAGAGGGGAAGGATAAAGGATTTGGCTTTTGGCTCATAAATTCATGGATATTTGCGGTTAAACACACTCTTGCCATTCTCAATCCACACGGCTACTTTAACTATGTCATTGACTGGGGCGATTTGGCGCCACCAAAGCCGCAAGAGCCAAGGTGGCCTGAACCCCGGACAAATGGTTGTCGGAAAAATCCGCCCCGCTCCGTCTTTCTGGCGCGGGATTTTTTGGTAAGGAACATTGTTCCGTTTTTAACTTGGAGTATTGGAATGAGATTGACCCGCGCCTCGAGCTATGCCATCCACGCTGTCGCCTACATGGCCCAGCACAAGCACCATGAGACGCCCGTCGCTTCCCACACCATCGCCGATGACCGCGGCATTCCCGAGCGCTTCCTGCTGAAGGTCCTCAAGCCCCTGGTCTCCAGCGGGGTGCTGAAGTCCATCAAGGGGCCCAACGGCGGTTACAGGCTGTCCCGCAAGCCCGAGGATGTCACCCTGCTCGACATCATCGAAGCTGTTGACGGCCCCGTGAAGGGCGTCGCCCCCCTGCACGAGGAGCGCAAGAATGTCCTCGACAAGAAGCTGAACGACATCTGCGTGCAGATCGCCGACGTCGAGAAGAAGGCCCTCGACAAGGTCCGCATCAGCGACCTGATCAAGCGCTGATTTATGGCCGGGCCTCCCGGCCCGGATGCATCCATCTCTCGCGACGCGGCCGGATTTTTCCGGCCGCGTCCTTTTTTGAAGCCCAGTTTGGGGTGCTATTGCCGGCAAATTCCCGGTCATGGGTTAGAATGATTGCATGAGCCTGCGTGTTTCCAACATCCGACTGGATATCGATACCCCAGAAACGGAACTTCCGGCCCGGGTGGGGCGCCTCCTGGAGGTTCCTGTCGCCGATCTCGGTGGAATCCGCATCCTGCGCAAAAGCCTGGATGCCCGCGACAAGGATTCGCTGGCGTATGTCTATGTGACTGAGGTTTCCCTGCCGTCAGCGCCGGCCAAGCTGGAAAAACTGATCGAGCGGGCACGACGGCGCAACATCCCGATCGAGCCGTTCCACGAGGAGCCGTTTGTGGTCCCCGATCCGGGGCGCGAGCCGCTACCCAACCGCCCGGTGGTGGTGGGAAGTGGCCCGGCGGGCCTCCTGGCCGGGTATGTCCTGGCCGAGATGGGCTACAAGCCCCTGGTGCTGGAGAGAGGCCGTGCCGTGCGGGACCGCATCCGTGACGTCAAGGCGTTTGACGAAGGCGGTGCCTTCGACCCGGAAAGCAACTACCTCTTCGGCGAGGGGGGAGCCGGCACCTTCAGCGACGGCAAACTGACTTACCGTGGCAGCGGGGCCGATGTGCGGCGGGTGTTGGAAATCTTCGCCAAGAACAACGGCAAACCCTCCATCCTCTACGAGCAGCGCCCACATCTGGGGAGCAATCGCCTGCCGGCGGTGGTGAAAAAACTGCGCACCAACATCGAGGCGATGGGTGGCGAGGTCCGGTATGGCTGCAAGGTGGAGGACCTGGAAATCGCCGATGGCCGGGTCCGGGGACTGGTTACCTCGTCGGGCCGCATCCCGGCGGAGGTGGTTCTGATGGGCCCCGGCCACAGCGCCCGCGACACCTTCACCATGCTTCTGGAACGGGGCGTGCTGCTAGAGCGCAAGGCTTTCCAGTTCGGCGTGCGCATCGAGCAGCCGCAGGAGGTGGCCAACCGGGTGAAGTATGGCGACGCGCGGCTGGAAAACCGGATCGGCCCGGCGGACTACAGCCTGGTGGTGCATGGTTCCCGCGCGCTGTTCACCTTCTGCATGTGCGCCGGCGGCTACATCATGCCCAGCGTCTCGCGCGAGGGCGAATACTGCACCAACGGCATGTCGCTGGCCAACCATGACAGTCCGTTCGCCAACAGCGGATTGGTGGTGACCATCGAGCCCGGCGAGTTCGGCGGCGATGACCCGCTGGCGGGCGTGCGGTTGCAGGAGAAATACGAGCGCGCCGCCTACGAGCTGGGCCGGGGCGCCTATGTGGCGCCGATGCAGCGGGCCAGCGACTTCATGGCGGGGCGGTCAACGGCGGCACTGCCCGCCCACACCCATCCACGCGGCGCGGTGTCCGCCCGCATGGAGGAGGTCGTGCCGCCCCTGGTTGTCGACGCGTTGCGGACCGGCCTGCCGCTGATGGACCGCAAGTGGGGCGGCAGGTTCCTGCCCGAGAGCTCGCTGGCCGGACCGGAGGCCCGCGGCAGCTCGCCGGTCCGCATCACGCGCGACCCGGCGACCCGCCAATCGATGACAGTCTCAGGGATTTACCCGATCGGCGAAGGTGCCGGATACGCCGGGGGAATCGTCAGCGCCGGGCTTGACGGGCTGCGCAGCGCGCTGGCGGTCGTCGCCCGGCACCGCCCGACGGGTTGATGCGTCAAACCGGGCGCGACTTGAGCAGGTCGCGGATCTCGGT
>CAWUOE010000433.1:0-3528 GCA_963923355.1 uncultured Gemmataceae bacterium
GTGCCCTCTCTGCGGGATGTATCGGTTGGGGAGGGAAATCTACTTGAGGGAAGAAAGCCGGAATTTCTCAAAAATCCGGCAAAGTCGTTAAATCCAATCAGATGGCAGCAGCAGGTTTGGGGCTTTGGGATATTTGAGGGCTTTGGGATTGTTGCGCCTGTGCTTGGGCCGCCATTTTCAAATTCACCAAGCGCTGAACCCGCTCTTCCATTTCCTTGCCAGGCTTGAATGTAACCACCAGCTTGGGGGGCACGTCCACCTGCTGACCTGTCCGGGGGTTGCGTGCCCGGCGGGCGCGCCTTTCCTTCACCTCGAAGACGCCGAAATTGCGCAGTTCTATCCGCTTGGTTTCCAGCAGGGTATCGATGATGGCGTCAAAGGTGAGCTGGACGATTTCCTTGGTCTTGAGCTGAGGCTGCCCGAGACGATCGGCGATCTGCTTGACGATTTCCTTCTTGGTCATTTGGACGCCTCCTGGGGGGGACGGAAAGGAATCCCGCTCCCCGAAGCAGACTAAGGCGATTTTTCCGGATTGTCAAGTAGCCGGCGGGCTTTGGCGGGGTTTGTGGTCCGTTCGGAAGGTCAAAATTGTCTTGACTTTATGACTCAGGGTCGGCAGCCATCTGACCGGGCGGGCGAGATTGGATTGCCCCCTTGACTGGTAGTTATTTTGGCTTGAAAACGGGCTCGAACCGCACATGGCCCCCCTCCGTTTTCACCACCCAAGGAACCTGGGGCCCGCCCCGAATTCCGGCTTCCCCGCCGCCCTGAATCTGCACAATTGGCGAGGGGCGGGTCAGGGTGAAAAGCATGGCCAATTGCCCTGAGGCCGAACCCCTCAGCAGGGTGGCCATGCGGGTCAATCCACCCGCCCCCTTGGCCCATGGCTGGCTAACCAGATCTGCCAGGCGCAGGTCCTCTCCCTTGACCCGGAAAGTCAATTCCGGAAAAGGTTTGTCAAAATCGAGCCGGCTTTCGGTCAGGGCCAGTCTGCCGCCCCACGCATTACCCTGAAGGCCTGTCAGCTTCACCACCCTTCCATTCACTTCGGCGCATCCTGACACCCCGTTTGCCTTGATTCCGGCAATCGGGACCTGGATATCCAGATCCGTGCCCTCCAGAACCAAATGATGACGGGTCCGGTCTGGCGAGATGTCGAGGTCGAGCCTGACGTTTCCGGTTCCGCGCAAGTTCACCTGGTCCCAAACCTCCCGCGGGATGAAAGGGATTTCGGGCAGATGGGTTGGTTCCAGCCGCGCCCTGTCGGAAGTGAGCGTCAGGCGCAGGCGAGCAGGGCTACCTTCCATGGACCCCTGGACTGTCCAGGTGCCGAAGCGGCCATCGCTGAAACGGGTCTGGAACGTGTAGCCCTGGGTCTGCGGTACCAGCAGGCAATCCTTGCCACGGATCTTGAAAGGATGACGACCCCTTTGGAGCAGCAGGAGTTCCCAATCGTCCAGGCGGATTACAGGGCGGTGAGCGGTTGGCGCCTCGACTTTGGGGAGGAAGGTGAGCAACTTTCCGGCTTGGTCGAAATCGAGGCGCAGGGTAAACCCTTCGCAACCGATGGAATCGGGTCTGGCCGGGTGAAGCATGGCCCCGAGCATGCCGCTTTCAACCTTCAGTTTGCCAGCCGTGAACAGGGACGGGGATGAGTCGGGGGCCCTGGAGCAGCGGACCTCGAGGTTGTGCAGGTGCATCCCTTCCAGCAGCCCGTGGGGTACTGCTGTGACGGTTTTTAACCGCACATCGAGGTTTTTCTCCACCAAATAGAGGGCAACCCTCCGCATCAGCGGTGGACGCACCATTGCGACCGTGAAGGCGAGGGCTAGCAGAAACAGCAGGAGGGCGCGCAAAGATGAACCTGGCATCCTGACTCCCACACCACCAAACGGTGACCCTTGGACCCGTTTGGGTGAATGCCCTAAAAAGAAGCGAACAGAACAAACGCTTCACCCAACATACCGGGGCGGAATCCGATCAGGAGGTTAAAACGATGGCAACCCGTTTGCGCTGGCTGGGCCATTCAGCGGTGTGGATTGAAACCGATGGCGCCAAATTGTTGATAGACCCATTCCTGACCCACAATCCCGTAGCCGCCGAAAAGGCTGAAAAGCTGAACCCAGATTATATTCTGGTCACCCATGGTCACTTTGATCATGTGGGAGATACCGTTGAGATTGCCAGGCGCAGCGGTGCCACCGTGATCGCCAACTATGAGATTTCGGAGTGGCTTGGCAAGCAAGGCGTTCAGGTGCATGGCATGCAGCCGGGTGGTGCCTTTCGTTTTTCCTTTGGCAAAGTGAAGTTGACCCAGGCCATCCACGGTAGCGCGCTTCCGGACGGATCCAACGGTGGGATCGCCTGTGGCCTCCATTTTTTCCTGAATGATGGTTCAAGGATTTACCATGCGGGCGACACCGCGCTGTTCGGGGACATGCGGCTAATCGGAGAGGAGGGTGTTGATCTGGCCTGCCTTCCCATCGGTGACAATTTCACGATGGGACCGGACGATTCGATTCGGGCCATCGGGCTACTGGCACCCGCCCAGGTGATGCCAATCCATTACAACACTTTCGAACTGATCAAGCAGGACGCGTCCGAGTGGGCCGGAAAAGTGCGGGCCAAGTCCAAGGCCGTGCCACTGACGCCTCCGGTGGGCGGGTGGCTGGATCTGTCCTGAAAGCTGGCCAGGGTTTCAGGGGAGGGGATGGGGCGCGGCTACAGCAGGTTGAGCCGAGGTGTTGACCGCGCAGGCGGGATGGACATTTTGGAACGCCCTTATGCCTGCAGGCGTGACCAGGGTGCCGCGCACATCGATTTCCCGAAGTGATCGGATGGCTGACAGGGTTTTTAGTCCACTATCTGTGATGCGGGTTTTGGATAGGGTCAGAACCCTGAGGCCTTTCAGGCGTGCAAGGTTTTCCAGGGCGCTGTCAGACAACGGGTTACCATCCAAGCGTAGGGTCTCCACGTTTCTCAAATAAGAAAGATGGCGCAGGGCGGCATCCTCCAGCGCGGTGGACTGGAGATTCACTTTGCGCAATTGACGCATATCCGCAATCTTTTCGAGCCCTTTGGTTGTGATTTTTGTGCCATCCAGATGCAATTCAGAGAGGTTCTGGCAGGCAGTGAGAATGGACAGGGTTTCGTCGGTCAGTGATGTGCCGCCCAGTTTCAAGGCCGTTAAATCTCGGAAAAAGAGCGGAATTTTTTTCAGCCCTTGATCAGTCACCAGTGTCCCGGACAGATCAATGGATTCCAATTTCCGATATTTGGACAGGATTTCCAGCGCACCGTTGGAAGCGCGGGTTTTGTTTAGTCCGAGCACTGTCAGGTTCGGGAAGGGCGGAAGGGAGGCCAGACCTGAATTGGTCACGGCGGTTTCAGCCAGGGACAGCCGACGGAGCCGGTGGGTGGCCGGTATTTGGGCCAAGGCGCCATCCGTAATCGGGCATCCGTCCAGATGCAGTTCCTCGATCCGTCCGAAATAGAGGATGTTGTGCAGTGTCTCGTCATCCACATGAG
>CAWUOE010000434.1:0-3514 GCA_963923355.1 uncultured Gemmataceae bacterium
CCGCCTCCGCGGCCCCGGACTGCAGGGCGATGGCAACGAGTTGGTCATCCCCGATGACGCCAAGCGCCTGGTGCTGGCCGATGCGGAGGAACCGGGCAACTACCAGGTGCGCACCGCCCAGAAGCGCCTGGCCCGCGCCTTCAGCCTCGCGCTCGACCCCAACGAGACCGATCTCGTGAAGGCCCCCCAGGAGGAGATCGAACAGGCCCTGGGCCAGGGCCGTGTTCTCTCCGCCGGCAAGGGTGTGGAGCTGCAGGAACTGATGACCGGCCAGTGGCAGGGCGATCTCGACCTCCTGCCCTGGATCCTGGCGCTGGTCGTCATCCTGCTGGCCGTCGAAAGCTGGCTGGCCAACCGCGTGTTCGGGGACAAGGAATCGGCCGGGGCCGTACCGGGCCCCAGGAGCGCGGCATGAACCCGCTCAACATCCATTTCGAACTCGATCCCTACTACCCGTTCAGCGAACCCGGCAAGCCGGCGTTCTGGCTGGCCGCCCTCGGCGTCATGCTGCTCGTGGGGATCACGCTGGCCGCCTACCGGGGCGCCAGGTCGGCCAGTGCGCCCCGCGTGCTGGCGCTGCTCGGCCTGCGCCTGGCCGCTTTCCTGCTGGCCCTTTGCGCCCTGATGCGCCCCTCCCTGGTGGGGGTGGCCACCGACAAGGCCAAGTCCCTGATCATCCTCGCCCTCGACGATTCCAAGAGCATGGCCACCGCCGACGAGGCCGACGGACAGTCCCGCTTCGCCCGGGCCCTGGCCCACCTCGAGGCGGCCAAGCCCATCCTCACCCGCCTGCAGGAGGAGCACGGGGTGGAGTCACGCCTCGTCCGTTTCAGCGGCAAGGTCCAGACCCTCCAGTTGGAGTCGCCAGGCGCCCCCGAGGGTGCCCTCACCGACTTCGGTGGCTCCCTCAAGTCCATGGAGGACCTGCGCGATCCCGCCACCGAGATGCTGGGCCTCATGGTCCTCTCCGACGGCATCGACACCAGCTCCCGCCGCGTCCCGCCCAAGGCGGCCGCCGCCGCCTGGCGCAGGCTCGGCAGCCCGGTCCACACCTTCTGGTACGGCAGTCCCGCGGCGGATGGCGCCCGCCGGGATGTCGGCCTCGTCGACATCCGCACCGAACCCACCCCGCGCATCCCCCACGGCGGCGAGATGCGCGTCACCGTTGAGGTCGATGCCCCGGGCTATGTCCAGTCCAGGGTCCGCTTCAAGCTCCTGATCAATGGCCAACCCGTCGATGCCTCGGCCCACCCCGCCGGGGAGGACGCCACCGACAACAGGAACGGCGAGGTGGTCATGCGCCAGTCCGAGGGCAACCTGGTGGTCCTCCGCCACCGGCCGGTCCAGGCCATGGGCGAGGTCCAGGTCACCGTGGTGGCCTGCGATCCGGCCAGAGACAACGAGCCCCTGCCCGGCGAGCAGAACCGTCTCAACAACCGCATCACCACCTTCGCCCAGGTCGCCAAGGAGGGGCTCAGCGTCCTCCTCGTCGACAAGCAGCGCGCCTGGGAACCCCAGGTCATCGCCGACACCCTGTCCCAGGACCGCAACATCTCCGTCTACACCGCCTGGCTGCGCGGCGACCGGGCCGACCAGGGCAACCCCGAAAATCGCGACCTACTGGACCTCCAGAAGCGCTTTTACGATGTCATCATCCTGGGCGATGTCACTCCCCAGCAGCTCGAGTCCGCCTCGCCCGGCGCCGCCGCCCGCATCGAGGAGATGGTCGCCGAGCGCGGCGCCGGCTTCCTGATGATGGGCGGTTACGCCTCCTTCGGCGGCGGCGGCTGGCAGAACACGCCGCTGGCCCGCATGCTCCCCCTCCAGATGGCCGCCGCTCCACCCGTCGAGGCCATGGCCAAGTTGATCCCCACCGCCGAGGGGCTCCGACTCTGCGCCTATTTCATGTCCATCGCCGACCCGGGCCGCGACAGCCGCCAGGCCTGGGAAAGCCTCCGCGAACTCGAAGGCTACAGCCTCATGGGCAAGATGACCGGCGACGGCACCCTCCTGGCCAACAACGCCAAGGGCGATCCCATGCTGGTGGCCAAGCTCAACCACGGCAAGGGCCGCGTGCTCGCCTTCGCGGGCGACACCTCCCACCGCTGGATCCGCGACAAGGCCTCCCGCCAGCTCCACCACCGGTTCTGGCAGCGCCTCGCGCGCTGGCTGGCCCGCCATGAGCAGCAGGACTCCAAGGCCTTCCTCGAGCTGGATTCCCGCCGCCTGTCGGTTTCCCCCGACCGCGGCCTGGGCCTCCGCGTCGGGATCAACGGGCCCGATGGCAAACCCCTGGAAAAGGCCGCCCTCAAGGTCACCGTCATCAATCCCGAGGGCAAGCCCCTGGGCCCGGGCGGTCAACCCGCCGCGGCCGCCCAGGCCCTGCCGCTGAAGACCGACATGGCCGAAACCCGCGGCGAGGTGGACCCCGCCTGGCTGACTGCCCCGGGCATTTACACCGTCCGCCTCGAGGCGGAGGGCAAGGTCCCCGATGGCGCCGAGATCAAGGACACCATCGAGGCGCGGTTTGAGGTCTTCCAGGATGACCGCGAGATGACCCGCCTCAGCAGCGACCCCCGCTTCCTCGAGGCCCTCGCGCAGGAGGGTGGCGGCACCGCACGCCGGGGTGAGGAACTGCTGGAGCACCTCCGCGCCCTGGCCAGCCGCCCCAAGGAGACCGATCGCAAGGTCACCAGCCGCCACCCCGACTGGAAGACCACCGACTGGTCCCCCTTCCTGATGCTCTACCTCCTCGCCTTCCTCTCGCTGCTCTGCGCCGAGTGGGCCCTCCGCCGCCTGTGGGGTCTCGCCTGACCATGGATGACCCCGCGCACAACGACGCTACCCCCCAACCGGAAACGATGGGCCGGCACGAGATCATGCGCATGTCGGTGCTGGTCGAGGGCCTGCTGGTCCCCGCCGCGCTGTTGATCGGATGGTGGGCCGGGTTCGATCCAATGGAAAGGATCCGTGGCACCTGGCTGGATGCGGGCCTGGGGCTGGCCGGCGCGGCCGCCTTGGCCCTGGTGGTCCTTGGCTGCATGGCCTTGCCCTGGAAACCCGTGGCGGCCTTCCGCTCCCTGGTCGAGCAGAAGATGTTCCCGCTCCTCGCCGCCAGCACCTATCCCGACCGGATAGGCATCGCCCTCTTGGCCGGCTTCTGCGAGGAGCTCCTGTTCCGCGGCGCCATCCAGCCCGGCCTGGCGCTCACACCCCTGGGCCCCTGGGGCGCGGTGATCGTCACCTCCGTCCTCTTCGGAGCCCTCCACGGGCTGTCCGTCGCTTACTTCCTCCTGGCCTTCGGCATCAGCATGCTGCTCGGCTGGCTTTACCTGGTCACCGACAACCTGCTGGGCCCCATGGTCCTCCACGGCGTCTACGACCTGATCATCCTGCTCGCGCTCATTCCCTACCGCCCCGTCGAGGAGGAGGATTCCCCGGCGGATCCCTGGTGGGGTGAGGAATAAAAACAGCCCGGTGCCCCGCAGGGGGCACCGGGCTCGGTTTGCTGGAC
>CAWUOE010000435.1:0-3507 GCA_963923355.1 uncultured Gemmataceae bacterium
GCCCTTTCCCGTTTGTCGATCACCAGGCCACCTCCCTGGGGGCTGATGGCGTCGCCGGTCAGGGTGCTGCCCAATGTGGCGTTTTCTGGCAAAAGGTTCAACGGCAGGAACAGGTGGTACTGCCCCTGGACCGGTCGGAAGGCCACCGACTGGCCAATGTTGAGGGTCCAGGCGGGGAGCATGCGGGGCTCACCGTTTTCATCGAGATAACGGGCATCATCGGGGTTGCGGGGATCGATTGGGGCGGTTGCACGCTGGTAGGCCCTTTTTTCTATCTCGGTCAGGTCATCCATATTCAATTCGCCGAAGGCGGCGCGGGCTGCCAAGCCCTGGAAAGGAGTCGCCGTATCGTTGGCCACCGCGGCAGCAGCACCACCGGGGAGGATCTCCGCCAATTTGGTAACCGGGTTGGGTTTGCCATCCGGCCCGACAGGAGGTGTGGGTTGTCCCGGGTTGTCTGCCCCGGGCGGGATGTCAGTTTTTTTCAATTGATCGCGCAGGCGGGCGACCCTCGCCTTGAGATCCTCCAGCGCCACATAGCGGACCCCGGAACGGTCGAACGGGGGCAATTCGTAGACATCCAGTTTGCCCCGCTCATCGCAGACGAAAAGCTGCCGATCCGAGGCTAGGAAGGGGGCGCTGACGATCTGATCGAGGAGGTGACGGAAACGGAGTTCGCCGGTCTGCCTGTTCCACCCGTAGATGGTGTTCTTGCACTGTGCGAAGACCGTGTGGCGGTTCCAGGCGAGTTGGCGGACCACCTCGTAGCCATATTCCGGCCGCGCCATCCAGACCCTTTTCCCAGTTTCCGCATCCAGGCAAACGACCGATCCGCTGTTGAGCTGAACCAGGATAGTCTCACGCGGGTTGATGGAATCGATGCCCACCACATGGATGTCGTGGATCCCATCCTTGCGCTGGTAGGCGGGAAGGTGGTCGAGCCAGGCGACCTCCAAATTGTTGAAGGCCAGCCTCTCGGCGTCGGGAGGAACCGACGGCGTGGAGTAAAGCTTGCTGCGCTCCTGAGCGGAAGCCATGCCCGCCACCAGCAGGCCCGTCCAAAGGGTGAGGGCTGTGTGAAAAGTGCGTGCCTGCATGATCGGGTTCCATCCACCTGCCAGACGGAGCGGGGTCCGTGGAAAACCTACCACCCCGAAACGGGACAGGAGGGGAATGGAAGGGCAGTTGCCGCGAAGTAGGAGATGACACCGCTGCCCGGGTGATCAGAACCGTCAGGACCGATGCGTTCGGATCAGCTTTGCCAATTTCACCTGCTTTACTTTTTTCCCAAACGACGCTTGGCCTGGAAAAATTCACGCAACTGGGTGGCGCATCCTTCGGCCATGACGCCGGAGATGACCCGTGCCCTGTGATTGAGGCGGGGATCATTGGTGATCTGGTAGAGGGTGTCGCAGGCGCCAGCTTTGGGGTCGGCGCAGCCGTAGACGACCCAAGGAACCCTGGCTTGAACAATGGCTCCGGCGCACATGGGGCATGGTTCGAGGGTGACGTAGAGCAGGCATCGGTCCAGCCGCCAGCTCTTGAGTGCCGCACCTGCCTGGGTGATGGCGACCATTTCGGCATGGGCGGTGGGATCCTTCAACTGCTCGCGCTGGTTGTGGGCGCGGCCGATGATGCCGTGTTCGAGCGACACGACCAGTGCACCCACGGGAACCTCGTCTTCCCGGGCCGCCTGGGCGGCCTCCTCGAGGGCATAGGTCATCATTTCAAGATGGAAGGGATGCCTCGGGTCATCAAGGCTTAGGGGATTCAGGGGGTTGCTGGCTTCCCCCCACCATGCGTCCCAATCACTACCTGGCCCATCCGGATTCATGGATTCACCCTCAAGAAGCCGTTGGCAGCCAAGTTTGCCGGGTGGCGGTTGCTCCCTTGTTTTTCTACACCATCCCTAGTGCCTGCAGGTGGTGAGTTGTATTTTCAGGCAGGTTTGATCCAGAAAGGGGCGCGGCATGTTTTCCATTCAGGCGGTGCAAAAGGCGCTGTTGGAAGGCGGGCTGGATGGCTGGCTCTTGTATGATTTTCGCGGTTCGAACCTGCTGGCGCGAAGGGTTTTGGGGGTGCCCAACGACCGTTTTCACAGTCGGCGCTGGTATTACTGGATTCCCGCCCGGGGTGAGCCGCGCAAACTGGTGCACCAGATTGAGCAATCGGCGCTGGAGGGGCTGGGATTGCCCGGCTCACCCACCGTGTATCTGCGTTGGCAGGAGCTGGAAGCGGGAGTTGCCGGTTTGGTGAAAGGCGCCCGACGGATCGCCATGGAATACAGCCCCCGCAACGGCAATCCCTACGTGAGCCGAGTGGATGGGGGTACCCTGGAGCTGGTGCGGTCCCTGGGTGTGGAGGTGCTTTCCTCCGGCGATCTGATCCAGCGGTTCGAGGCCTGCTGGGACGAGGAACAGTGGGACCTGCACCTGCAGGCAACCCGGGTGACCCGCGCGGCATTCGACCATGCCTTCGGGGCCATGGCGAAAGCGGTGAGGGCCAAGGGTGAAGTGACCGAAACGGAAATCCAGAACGAGATTCTGGCGTTTTTCAAAAAGAATGGCGTGGTCTGCGATCATCCGCCGATCGTGGGGGTTGGCCCACACTCAGGGGACCCGCATTACTCCCCCGACCCTAAAAATCCGGGAATCATACGAGAGGGTGATTTTGTGTTGGTGGACCTGTGGGCCAAGGTGGACCACCCCAAGGGAGTCTACAGCGACCTGACGCGGACCTGCTTTGTTGGCGAGACGGTTCCTCCCGTCTATTCGGCAGTATTCGATGTGGTGGCGCGGGCGCGTGACGCGGCCATCGACCGGGTGCGTTCGGCTTTCCACCGCGGGGAGAAACTGATGGGGTACCAGGTGGACGACGCCTGCCGGGAAGTGATCGAAGCCGCCGGCATGGGTCGTTACTTCTGCCATCGGACCGGTCACAGTATCGGCCGGGAAACGCATGGCAATGGTGCCAATATGGACAACCTGGAGACGCATGAAACCCGTCTGGTGATGCCCTCCACCTGCTTTTCAGTGGAGCCGGGTATCTATCAAGAGGCCTTCGGCGTGCGAAGCGAGGTGAATGTCTATGTGCATCCGGATTGCCGGGTGGAAGTAACCGGTGACCCGCAAACGGAGATCACCGCGGTGCTAAGGGATTTTTGACCTGCCAGGTTGCCTGCTCGTCAGAATCCTGAGCGTAACAGGTGCCTGTAGAGGGCATTTTCCGCTGACAGTGCCTGATGGGTTCCCTCGCCGTTGACCTTGCCCCGATCCATGACCACGATCCGGTCGCTGGTGGCCAGCGTGGACAGCCTGCTAGGGCATATGAGCACGGTTTGTCCGGGAAGAACCCGGCCCATAGCATCATCCAGCAAGTCGCCCCAATCCCCGGCAGGGTCGATCCCGGGTTCCTCGATGACCCAGAGGGAAGGTTTCCTCAGCCAAGCCCTTGCCAAGGAGATCAGGAAGCGCACTTCCTCGGGGAGTGCGCGGCCGTGGGGGCCCA
>CAWUOE010000436.1:0-3493 GCA_963923355.1 uncultured Gemmataceae bacterium
GACCTGTACGCCGCGGTGCCGGTGATTGCGCCGGACAGCATCAACCGGATCCGGGAGAGCTGCGACCGGCTGGTGTATGCGGAGGCCCCGGAGGATTTCCAGGCCGTGGGGCAGTTCTACACCTCCTTCCGGCAACTGGATGACAACGAGGCCGCCAACATCCTGCAGACCTGGGTGGCCGAGCAGTCGCCGGTGGTTTCCTGAGTTCTTGTGACACCACCCCTCGTGGCGCATCCCTTGGAGCGAGTTGCCGTGCAATCCAGGTATCTGACTTCGTCCACCCTGCTGGAGCGGTTGAAGGAAAACGGGAACCATGAGGCGTGGGAGCGGTTCCAGCGGTTGTACAGCGTGTTGATGCGGAGGTGGGGCAAGGACTTCGGCCTGCAATCCGGGGATGCCGCCGATGCGGCCCAGGAGATCAGCCTGCATGTGTTCACCCACATCGGGCAGTTCCAGCATCGCCACCCGGGGGCCTTCCGCGCCTGGCTGCGGATGATCGCCCGCAACAAGATCCGCCACATCCGGCGGCAGAGGAAGGTGGATAGCCTGGACGACCTTGGAATCCGCGAGCTGACGGACGGCCATGCGGGCAAGGGCGCGATGGAGGAGCAATGGAACGGCCTGCGGGCCAGGGCCATGGCCCAGATACGGCCCGAGTTTGAGAAAAACACCTGGCAGGCCTTTCAAGAGGTGTATGAGCAAGACCGTTGCCCCAAGACCGTGGCGCTGGAGCTGGGCATGAGCGTGAACGCGGTCTACATCGCCCGCAGCCGGGTGCTGGGCAGCCTAAGGCGGCGCATGGAGCGGCTGATGGAAGACGAGGTGTTCGCGTGAGTCCGCTTGTGGAAGGCACCCGGCAGGTCAGGCGAGGGGATCGCATGGAATGGTCACAATGCCCGCCGGAGAAAACGCTGGACGACCTGTGCGAGGGCCGGCTGGACGCGGAGGAGCTTTCCGCACTGGAAGGCCATCTGGAGGGATGCAATGCCTGCTCGGACAAGGTGCACGCAATTTTGAGCCGTCAGCGCGAGGGCAGGGCGGGTCAGCCTGAACCCAGTGAATCGGACCTGATGGTGAACGGGCTTTTGCGGTTGGGGGGCATCGGGCCCGGGCCCATTTTGCGCCCGGCCTGCACGGAGGGTGACCTGGGCCGCTTGGGCCGCTACCGGTTGCTGCAGGTGGTGGGGGAGGGAGCCTCGAGCGTGGTCTACCGCGGGGTGGACAAGCTGCTGCTGAGGCCGGTGATTGTCAAGGCGTTCCGCCCGGGATATTGCGCCGGGGAGGATGGCAAAAGGGAGTTGCTGGAGGAAGCCCGGATGGTGGCCCGCTTCACCAACGACCTGGTGGCCGGCCTGCTGGACCTGGGCAAGGACGGTGGCACGCCCTTTCTGGTCTTTCCCAATTCCAACGGCACCAGCCTGGATCAGCTGCTGACAGGCAACGGCAACGGGAACGGGCGGCAGGAAAGTGGACCGGCCCGGTTGGGGGCCCTGGAGACCCTGTCCCTGGCGCGGGACCTGGCCAGGGGGCTTGCCGAGATCCACCGGCAGGGGCTGCTGCACCGGGACATCAAGCCGGCGAATGTGGTGATCCACATGGATGGTGAAGGGAAGCGGCACGCCCGGCTGATTGACCTGGGGCTGGCGTGCAGCCGTTCCTCGCGGGTGGGCACCCCGGCCTACCGCGCCCCCGAACTGGAGGCCGGCGGTATCCATTCGGTCTCCACCGACCTGTATGCCTTCGGCCGGTTGCTGGATGACCTGCAGCGACTGACACCCGGCCAGTGGCCGCGGGGCATACGGTCGATTGCCGCGGCCCTGGTGGACGAGAACCCGGTGTTTCGCCCCAGCCTTCCGGAGGTGCAGGACGAACTGGCCGGTGCCTTGGGCAGGGCGGGTGGCAACTGGATGAAACCCATGGCCTGGACGGCGGCGTGCCTGCTGGTTGGTTTTGCGATGGGTGTGCTGCTGTTTGTCACGGTCCGCTAGGCCGAGCCACCGCCAGGAATCCGGTGAAAGGTTTTGGCTGGTCCGGGCCTTGGAAGGTGTCCGGTGTTCCGGCGTGTGGTTTGGCACCATCCCTGATCTTGCCCGAAGCGCGCGGGAATGTCCGGAGCGTGCCGGCCACGGGATTCCCCGCCCGTGGCCGGCAATTCCCCTGGAGAAACCATGGACACGCTGAATGAGGCGCTGCTGGAAACATTGGTGGAGCCCAGGGAGGGGCCGCTCTTGAGCCTCTACCTGCCTTTCCCGGGTACGGGAATCCCCCGGTTGGCCCTGCAGTGGAACAACCTGATCCGCAAAGGGATGGAGAGCCTGATTCGCCACGGCATGGCGGCACGGGAAGCCGAGGACCTGGTGGCACTGGCACGCGACCTGGTCAGCCGGAAAGATCCCAGACGGCCCGGGGTGAAAGGTGTGGCGGCATTTCTGGGGCGCGGGTTCAGCCGGGCCATCCGCTTGCCGGAACTGGTGGCTGAAACGTTTTGGGTGGGGGATTGCTTCCATCTGGTGCCTTTGCTGTCTCTGCTCAACCGGCACCAGCGATTCCACCTGCTGGCATTGAGCCCCCATGCGGTGCGTCTTTTGCGCGTGGAGGGGGGGATGGTGGAGCCGGTGGCATTGCCCGGCCTGCCTGCCGACATGAAGACGGCTCTGCAGGGCCATGACCGCGACGAGTATCTGGGCCTGCACACGACGGCAGCGGGAGCCGTGGCGGGACATGGGGCCATGTTCCATGGTCAGGCGGTGGGGATTGATGATGAGAAGCAGGACAAGCTGCTTTTCTTCCGCATGGTGGACAAGGCGGTGCATCGCGCGCTGGGGAACGATGCGGCGCCGCTGGTACTGGCCACCACCCTGGCCAACCAATCGCTGTACCGCCAGGTGAACACCCATCCGCATCTGCTGGAGAACTGCATCCCGGGTAATCCGGACCGCCTGAAGGGCGACCGACTGGCGCAGGCTGGGTGGGAGCGGGTGCAACCGCTAGCCGCCGGGGAATGGGCCAAACCGGTCAAGCGAGTCTTGGGCGGATTGGGGCTTGGGCATGTGGAAGAGGATCCGGCGCACCTGAAGGCACAGGCCCGGGACGGAGGCGTGGAAATTCTGGTCCTTCCCGGTGGGGAGGCTGGAGAACTTGCCCTGAAGGCGGACCCGCATGCAGCGCCTTGCCCGCTGATCAACCAACTGGCCAGCCATGTGATTGCCCACCGGGGCCTGGTGGTGTTTGGCACCCGCGCTGAGTTTGAGGGGCACCGCCTGCCGTGCGGATTGCTGCGGCATGGGCGAAGGGCTGCCAGCCCGGTGGTGTGATTGCCGCGGAACTTTGGCTTGCAACCTGGTGTCAGCCGGAGGGGGAACAAATGGCCACTTCTTGGAAACCATGGTTCAGGTTCGCGATGGGGAGCTTCTGCCTGGGCATGTTGATTTTGGAATTCCTGCCGGCCAAGGCGCCCGCGTACCAATTTCGCCCCACCATGCCACCCCGGCCA
>CAWUOE010000437.1:0-3489 GCA_963923355.1 uncultured Gemmataceae bacterium
AAAAAGTGGGACTGGCAACCCTGCCTGGCACCCTGTCAAAGGCCGAGGCTCTGGTGAACAGCCTGTCCGATTCACAAAAAGGCGAGGCCAAGGTGGGCACTCTGATGGCCGAGGTGGACCAGGCAAACGCGAAGGCTCCCGCACAACCCGGCGATGGCATCCGTTGGACCTCCCTCAATGATGAACAGAAAAAACTCCTCCACCAAGTGGTCCGGGAATATACCGGACGCATGCCTGGCGATGTGGAAGCCGCAACTTGGCGGCGTGTCACGGACAGCCAGGACGAGACCCTGCGCTTCGCTTACGCCCGTGAGGACGGTAAACCCGGTCGTCCTGTCACCTACCGGGTGAGCGGCAAAGGATTCCTCGTTCAATTCCTCAATGTGCAAAGTGATGCCGAAGGCACCCCGGCCAACCATTTCCACACGGCCCTGCGTCGGCCCTCCGGTGATTTCACCGCCAATCCTTGATGGGCCCCGAAGTTAAGGGCAGCCATCAGGTTTGCCCATTTTGCCAATTACTTGGCAGATTATTCCCGCCGGTACCTTTGTTGAGAGACTCCGGTCTCATAAAATGTCCATGCCTACAGGCGTAGGTGATGGCCCACTTGGCCCCCCTTAGGGGTGACCATTGCCACACTTCCGTGCCGGGCATCCATGGATGGGGCATCTCTTTCCTCTGGCTGGTACCGCATGCTGTTTCCCGACCCTGTTCCCAAACGCGAGGAGGAATCAGATTCCCCCGCGTCAGGGCCCTTGGGATTTCAGGAAGCCCCCAAACCTTGGTCCGTGACGCAACTCATTGGCCAAATCAACGCATCCCTCCGTCAGTCCCTGAACCGGGTATGGGTGGAAGGCGAGGTTTCCAATTTCCGCAGGCCGACAGGCCCCGGCCATTTGTATTTCTCCCTCAAGGACGCCGGTGGTTCGGTATCCGTGGCGGTTTGGGCCAGTCAGGCCAAAGCCATGCGCTTCCGCCTCGAAGACGGCTTGTCCGTGCGGATCGCCGGAAGAATCGAATACTACGGCCCCCATGGCCGACTCCAACTGATAGGTGACCGGGTGACCCCGGTGGGGGAAGGCGAATTGGAACTGGCTTTCCGCCAGCTCCAGCAAAAATTGATGTCCGAAGGGCTTTTTGAGACCTCCCGCAAACGGCCACTTCCCGCCTACCCGGCCCGCATTGGCATCGTGACCGGAGCCAACACCGCCGCGCTGAAGGACATGCTCGAATCCTTGAGAAACCGGTGGCCCGTGGCGGAAGTCCGCCTTTTCCCTGTTCTGGTTCAGGGTGATGCTGCGGTCGCGGAAATTGCCCGGGCCCTGCGATGGATCAACCGGGTGAACTCTGTGCCCGGGCATGAATTGGATGTGGTCCTTCTGGGACGGGGCGGCGGCAGCCGCGAAGACTTGTGGGCATTCAACAGTGAGGAAGTTGCCCGTGCCATCGCTGCCTGCAAGGTGCCGGTCGTAACGGGCGTCGGCCACGAACACGATGTGACCATTGCCGATCTCGTCGCCGATGTCAGGGCCCTCACCCCCACGGATGCCGCCAATAAAGCCACACCTGAACTCTCCAAGGTTTCCAATGCAGTCCGGGGCGCCAGGGACACGCTGACCAGAACTGTTCGGTGGCAGGCCGACAAACTGCGCCAGAGGATCAGCAGGACCCGTCCGCAAGTGATGGGAAGAATCCTCGAAACGCGGGTTCATGCCGCCCGTCAACAGGCCGCAAACTCTGCCAAAAGACTCCAAAATGCCCTGCTTGACCAATTCAGATCCAAAAGCAGTTCTCTTGCCGTGCTCTGTGGCAAGCTGGATGCCATCAGTCCCTTGCGAGTCTTGGCCCGTGGCTATAGCCTGACGCAGCGGTTGGACCCAAAAACTGGGCAAAAACGCCTCCTGAATCATTTTGAATTAGCTTCCCCGGGCGATATCCTCTGGACACGCTTGGCAAGCGGATCGGTCCGCAGCCGGGTGGAGGAAGTGGTTCCTCCTGACACCGTCGGGCCCAATACTGTTCCACCCACTGGGGATCGCTTCTGATGGCGGCTGCGAAGGACAAATCTGGGCCAGTGTCCGGCGAGGCCGCGGCACCGCAATCCTTGGAGTCCCTGTTGGTCCAACTGGAGGCCGTGGTCTCGGACCTTGAGGGCGGCGAAACCGAACTCGAGCAATCACTCAACCTGTACGAAAAAGGCATGGCGCTCGTTAAACTCTGCAATCAAAGGCTGGAAGCAGTGGAGCAGCGGATTGCCGTGGTCACCCGGGGTGCCGGGGATGCGCCGGTTTTGGAATCTTTCGAACATCAGGCCAGCCACGAACCGGGCTCCACGCCCAAGGCCCGGTAGGCATCCACATGAGCATCACCGCCACCCAACCTTTCGATCAGATGACACGGGACTCCCTTTGTGGGATCGAAGAATCGCTCGACAGACTGCTGGCGCCGGCTGCTGGCCTGCCCGCTGGTCTCCTGGAGGCCATGCGTTACTCGGCGCTCGCCCCTGGCAAAAGGATCAGGCCGCTGCTGGTCGTGCTTGCGGCTCGGGCGGTCGCCGGCCGTCTGGGATTGGCCTTGCCAGCTTTGGACCCATTTCCCGCAGGCTGCGCGGTGGAAATGGTGCATGTCTATTCCCTGGTGCATGATGACCTGCCGGCGATGGATGACGATGATCTCCGTCGAGGCCAGCCGACATGCCACCGCAAATTTGGTGAGGCCATGGCCATCCTCGCCGGTGATGCCCTGTTGACCCGGGCATTCGAGGTGTTGGCCCAGGCATACCCCGGCCCGGTGGGGGGTGAAGCCTGCCTTGAATTGGCTTTGGCCGCGGGTGGCCGCGGCATGGTGGGGGGGCAGGTGGTGGACCTCGCCGCTGAGGGAAAATTGGTCGATGGCCCGCCACCCCAAACTCTGGAGGATCTCGAATCCCTCCATCGAAGGAAAACAGGCGAACTAATCCGGGTGTCACTGCGGTTGGGTTGGCTGGTCTCCACCCCTCCCGACCAACGGGCCTCCACCGAGGGATGGAGGGAGGAACTGGACCAATTCGGCCGGGACCTCGGACTCGCCTTCCAGATCACTGATGATTTGCTCGATGTCGAGGGCCGGGAGGACAAGGCTGGCAAACGGGTCGGCAAGGATGCGGCCAAAGGCAAATTGACCTACCCGGGATTGCTTGGTGCGGAACCCAGCCGCCAGCGGGCAAGCTTGGTGAGTGCCCGGGCGCGGGCCGCACTCGACGGCTGGGGAAAACACGGAAATGAACTTCGTGCCTTGGCGGACAAACTCCTCGCCAGGGACACCTAAGGCAGGCAGCCTTGGGCACTTAGGCGGATTTATGCTGGCCCGAAACGGTCCGCTCCGCTAGAAATGAAAGATAGAGAGGTGATGCATGGATGTACAAAACCCTTCCTCCAGCCATCTGGAAGGCACCATTTTATCCAGGATCGGTTCCCCCGCCGATCTCCACAAGTTGACCGACGGTCAACT
>CAWUOE010000438.1:0-3479 GCA_963923355.1 uncultured Gemmataceae bacterium
AATCTGCCAATCGGTTGAGCTACTTGGTCTTTTGCCAGGTATCGAACAACTGGCCATCCTTGTCAAAAGCCCTGAGTTCCAACTGGTTGCCCCGGAGCGTGAAGAGGACCAGGTGGTAATCGATCCGGTTGGCTGCCTTGAAGAATGTGGGTGTAGGACTGAAGTTTTCCAATCCACCGCCAAACCCACCGCTGGTCAGGTAGACCACCCCGGATTCATCCACCCGGTTGGCCTTGATCGGAAACGTTCGCTCGTACGCGTGGACATGGCCGTTGAGGACCATATCCACTTTGTGTTTTTCATAGATGGAGGCGAGCCCCTGCATGGCATCGGTTCCGAACACTGACTTTTTTCCGTTGAATGTGTCACCGTAGTCATCACTGTCGCTCGAATAACAGGGATGGTGGTGAAAACAGAATTTCCACCTGGCCTTCGAGGCGGCCAACTCCTTTTCCAACCAAGCCAGTTGCCCCTGGCCCGGCACCAGGGGCTTGTTGCTGTCAATCGCGAAGAAATCCGCGTCGCCCCAAGTGAATTTGTAATGGAATTCCGGTTCGGGCAGGTTGAAGTATTGGTAGTAAAACGGGTGATTTTTCTCATGGTTGCCGATGGTGGGCATCACTGCCACCCGGCCGAAAAGTTCCTGGCAGGGCCGAAAAAGTTCATGCATCCACTGACTTTTGTCAGCGCCATCATCCACCACATCGCCCAGGTGCAGCAGGAAAGACGGGCGATTCTCGTAGGCACGGGTTGCGACCTGCCCCGTTAGACGCCGGTTGCGCTGGGAATCTCCAAAAACCGCGAAACTGAATGCTTCTCCGGACAATGGCGCAGTTTTAAACGTCAAAAGGGGACCGGTTATTTTTTCTTTCTGTTCCGTGGTGGCTGTCACCCGGTAGTAGTAGGTGGTGGATGGTTTCAAGCCTTCCAGGGAGACATGGTGCATGCTTCCCCGGGCGCTCTCCTCCTTTCGATCCAGGGGCAAAATCTCTCCAAATTCGACCACGGCAGTGGTGGGAACAGAAGTTTCAAACCCAACCCGTATGGAATCAGTCGTGGGATACTGCAGATAGGGTGACACGAGGAAGTAGGGAACGGATTGAGCCGGTTTTTTGTTGGCCAACCAGAGCCCGGATTGGTACCGGCTGACCACTGTGCCAGCGTCCAACGCCTTGGGAAACACTGCAACCGAATGCAGCGCACCCACCAGGGGCACCCGCTCATCGTCATCCACATAACCGCCCACAACAAAAGGAGCCGAGCCTGGAATCACTGCGCCCTGCTGTTCTGAGGACTGCGCCTCGAGCGTACCGTTCACGTACAGGCGCATGGAGGACCCGTCATAGGTTCCTGCCACATGGGTCCAGGCGCCTGGTTTGATGACAGACCGGGACCTAATCCAGGTAAGGACTCCGTCGCCTTTTCGCCCCCCCTCGGCGGCCAAGCCGAACCGGAAACGGTCCTCATCGTACCCTAGGGACACTCCATTGCCCCCGTAGCGATTGTCATCGACCCTGCCTATCAGCCCTCCCTTGCGGCTGCCGCAATCCAGCCGCACCCAAGCCTCCAGAGTCAGCGCATCTGGGCCAAGGTTTGGACCCTTTTCTCCTTTGGCGAGAACCAAATTGGCCTGATCCATACCGCCTGAGAAATGCAAAGCCTTGGTATCGGTCTCCGCCTGGGGATTGCCCTGAATGGCTAATTTCCATTCCCCGGTGGTGGAAGGCAGGATTCCTTGGGATACACGACCTGCCTCAAATACCCATTCCACAACCGGGGCAGATGGGTCCCCTGACAAAACCAACCGGTTGGCTACCAGCAGAGCAGTCAGGGCCAGCGAGGAAACCACTGCGGCTGAAATTCGGGCAACCATGGTAATTCCCACCTGCCGGTCCGAAGCATCGGACTGGCAAAACTTTAATATTTTCCCCGGATTCCATTTTTACCGGAAATTCCACGAAAAGCGATTGGCCCAAAAATGAAGATTTGTCCAAACCTGTCATCTTTGACGAAAGTCATGACGGCAACGGGTCCGATAAGGCTTCGGAGGAGTTCGTTTCGGCTCGGGGCCTGCCGTCAGGCAGGGTGCCGAAAAGAAGGCCTCGCAAGGCCCATAACCGGCAACCCCCGGGAGTGGGTCAACAGGAGGCAGAAAGCCATGAAGCGATTCTTGATGTTGGGTGGCCTGATGGCCGCGGCCCTGACGGGCTGTGTGAGCACCGAGGGAGGCGCGCCCATGGGTGGCGGCGCCCCTACCGCTGGCGGCGGTAAATTCATGTCCAATGCCTTTGACAGCGGCAGCGCCATGGCCGCCCAGGCAGGCATCCATCAAGGGGTTCGAGTTCCCCAAGGGGTCGCCGGGCTGCAAGGTCCATGGGGAACCCCTGTGCCCGTAGCGGCCCCCTACACCACCACGGCTCCCCAAGGCCGTGCAGCCGCCATGGCGATGTTGGCCTCCAGCCAGCCTCTGGATGTGATCCAGCAAACCAAATTCGGCCAGGAAATGGCCAATGTGAACGCTAATAACAGTCTGGCCCAGGCAGGCGGTCGGGGTGGCAACGGTTTGATTCCCGGTGCCCATGTCCCGGCAGCCCTGGGCATCTCGCCCCCAGGCGTTCCCGCGGCACCCGGAATGCCCAGCGCCCCACCCCCTTCCAATGTTTATCTGGCCAAGGGCGGACCTCTGCCCTTGCCCGGTGCGATTCGCCAGGTCAACGGTCCTGGGCACACCGGCATGGGCGGCATGATCCAACCGATGCCTCCCAGCATGCCGGGTGTGGTGGCCGCCAATGGTGCCATCCCGTTGGGTGGAATGCCAGGTGGCCCGGGCATGGGAGGCCCCGCCGGGCGAACCCAGATTCTTTTCAATGAATTGCCTGGGATGAAGGTGTCTTGGTATGCCTCGGGTGCAGACGGACAGCCGGGCTTCACCCAGCAATCCATTGCCACCCCGGGCCGTTACAACTTCGCCCAAGGGGCGGTCTATCGACTGAAAGTGACCGATATCCCCAACTTGCCGGAAGTGGATTTGTATCCCACTCTGGAAGTGGTGCCCGCCAACATCAAGTCGGCGACCTTCCTTGCCCACAGCCCGGTACCTATCAGCGTGACGCAGGAGGACCTTCAGCAGGTTTCCGCAGGGAACTTTGTGGTGAAGGTGATTTACCTGCCTGATCCCCAGTTCCAAGACTTGGCACTGGCCGGTGGTCCCGACGAATTGGTGAGCAGCCGCCTGGAGCCCGGTGTTGATCCGATCCAGGAGGCCCAGAAACGGGGCAGCATCCTTGCAATCCTCCGCCTGGGCAAGATTGACCTGGAGCTGACCCACTCCCCGGCCATGGATGCGCCTCCGGGCGGCATGGCTGCCCCCGCGCCCGGCGCTGGTGTTCCCAACGGCCCAGGCGGTCCTGTCGGCGCGGCACTGAACGCCATGCCCAACCTGGTTCCCCCTCCCGGCCCGGTGGCTCCGGGGGTAACCC
>CAWUOE010000439.1:0-3469 GCA_963923355.1 uncultured Gemmataceae bacterium
CCCTGGGTCCGCGACTGGCCTGGAAGTTGCGCTATGTCATCGACCGCAACAAGTACATCCTGCCCCAGGAGGTTCCCGGCCAGACCGATGGTCGTCGCTGGCTGGTGTTCCGCACCGCCAAGGGTGACATGATCCAGGTGGGCAAGCGTGACACCGACCCCCACAAGGATCGCTGGCTGTTCACGCCCGAAACCCTGACCAGCATCGAGGACCTTTTCTCGGCCGCCATCAACGAGCCACCCTTGCCCGAGGTGGCGGATTCCTTCTGGTTCCGTGAGGGCCCGGATTTCTGGGAATGCCCGTCCGTCTGGATGCACCTGCGTGTCCCGCCCGGGCTGCGCGGCAGGCACCTCGGCCTGCACGACTGGCAATGGCTCGGTATCGGTATCGGACTGATGGTCAGTTGGTTGGTGGGCCTGGTGGTTTCCGTGGGCGTCCGTCTGGTGATCCGGCCTTTATTTTCCGGTGCCAGGGGCCTTGCAGCCGAAGGCATTCTCGCCGTCCACACCCGCCCGATCCAGTGGCTGGCAGCCTACGGCCTGATGCTGCTCTGCATCGACGCGCTGGACCTGCCGCTACCCCTCCTGAAGGGTTTCCTCCCGGTCACCCTCACCTGCTGGCTGTTGCTCGCATTCTGGGCCGGCCACAACCTCATCGACCTCGGCTTGGAGATCTACAACAACCGTCCGGGCAAGACGGAGCGCGCCAGCCTGCGTGACCTGATGGCTCCCACCCTCACGCTGGTGCTGAAGACACTCTTGGTGTTCTTTTTCGGCTATTGGCTTATCAGCCTGCTGGGCAATCCGGATTTGCTCACCCAGATCCTCGCCGGCATGGGTATCGTCGGGCTGGCGGTGTCTTTGGCCGCGCAGGACGCCATCAAGCACTTTTTCGGCACATTGCTGCTGATCAGCGAGGGGCCGTTCAAGATCGGCGACCGCATCATCATCGACAAGTACAAGGGCGTGGTGGAGGTGGTGGGCTTCCGCTCCACCCGCATCCGGACAGACAAAGGCACCCTGCTGGTGCTTCCCAACAGCGTGCTGGCCGGCGGCTCCGTGGAAAACCTCGGACGCCGGAACCGCAATTACGCCCGCCTCATGATCCCGGTCCTCGAACTGCCCGACGCCGTGACGCTTGAGATCCTCACCCAGCGCGCGCAGGCTATCTGCCGTGACATGATGCCGGCCATGAAATCACCCGCGAAGGTGGATATGGTCCAGGCGGAAGGTGGCAAACCCCCTTGTCTTCGCGTGCGTACCTGGTTGCCCGGTTGGGGAGGCATCCAGGCCGACAACGCGAAGGCCGAGCTGCAGGAAAAGGTGGCTGCTGTCGCGGTGGAATTGGGGTTGGTGCCGCTGGTGGATATCGCCCCCTGGCCTTCGGGGACCTCCACCCTCGCCAGCGCAGCCTGATCTTGAAACGAGCAACTCTCAGGGAGCCAGGCGCTCCCTCACCCAAAGCCCGCCACGCAGGCTGAACCGGATCCGGTCATGCAGGCGGCTGGGCCGCCCTTGCCAGAACTCGAATTCCGCCGGCTTCAACCGGTAACCGCCCCAGTGGGGTGGCCGGGGCGGCCCGTCGGGATACTTCCGGCCCAGTGCCGCCACCAGAGCCTCCAATGCCTCCCGGCTTTCGGTCACCTCGCTTTGCGGCGATGCGACGGAACTCAGCCGGCTATTGACCGGTCGTTTGGCATGGTAATCATCGGACTCGGCCTCTGAAATCCGGTCCACTGTTCCCTCCAGGCGGATCTGCCGCTCCACCTCGGGCCAATAGAACACCAAGGCAGCACGCGGGTTGGCCTCCAGTTCAGTTCCCTTTCGGCTCCGATAGTTGGTGAAGAAAACCAGCCCCCTGGCATCGAAATTTCGTAGCAGCACAATGCGGGCTGATGGTTTGCCGTCCGTGGTGGCTGTGGCCAGGGTCATCGCATAGGGTTCGGGCAGGTCACTGGCCAAGGCATCACGTAGCCAGTTTTCAAACAACGCCAAAGGGTCGGTGCCGGCATCGGCTTCGCTCAGGCCTCGCGTCGCGTAATCCTTCCGGTGACCGGTCAGGTCCAGCATGGTTCACTTCGCTCCGCTGGCCGGGGATTTTGCCGGGCTCACCAGCACCGTCAACTGGTTGGCTATGGTCTGTATGGCGGCATCATCGGGCCCTGCAGGACCAAACACGTGACGGTGCGCCACCTTCCGGTCCTTGGCCAGCAGCACCGTCACAGCCGCATCCGCTCCCAAACGATAGGAAGGCGGCCCCACGGTGTCCTCGAAATAGCCCACAGCCATGGCACGAAGTTTGTTTCGCCTGGCCCAGTCAAGGGCCTTGGCATCCACCCCGGTTCCCTCGGCGGCCAGCAGGGTCACCCAGCCGCTGGGTTTGCCCTGCGGGTGCGCCAGTAAAACCTCATCCAGCCGACCGGCCAATTTGCCGGCCTGGGGGGTGGTCTCCCGGGCGAATACAATCGCCATCACACGGTCCTCGGCCTCGCAGACAAAACAGTGCAATTGGCCCCGCTTTTCCCCCTGGCTGACAACGAAGCTGTAAGGCCCGGGCCTTTCACCCGGGGCCAGCCCCGAATCAGACTGGCTCAACGTCAGGATCAAGGTGGCGGAAAGCAATGGCATGGGCATGTTTCACTCCAGCTAGCGGAACCTGCATTTTAACAGACAGGTCCAACCCTTGATAAACTGCAGCAGGGTTGAACCAGGGACTTTGGACCAAAGGGTATGGCTGAGCCGGGCGAGAGAGAATTCGCCACCGAGGTGGTGCGCAGGCTGACAAGCGCCGGGCATGAGGCACTGTTTGCCGGCGGCTGCGTGCGCGACGAGTTACTCGGGTTCGAGCCCGACGATTATGATGTCGCCTCCTCTGCCACTCCAGAGCAGGTCCGCGCCCTCTTCCGTCGCTCCATTGCCGTGGGCGCCAGTTTCGGCGTTATCGAGGTGCTTGGCCCACCCGGTCGGAAGGGCCCTCTCAAGGTGCAGGTGGCCACCTTCCGCACGGATGGCGATTATGTCGACGGACGGCGGCCCCTCACGGTCACCTTCGGCTCGGCTCGCGAGGATGCCCTGCGACGGGATTTCACGATCAACGGCATGTTCCTCAATCCGATCACCGGCGAGGTGCACGATTTTGTGGGCGGCCGCGAAGACCTGCGTGCAGGTATCCTCCGCGCCATCGGGGACCCTGAAAAGCGCTTCGAGGAGGACCGCCTCCGCCTGGCAAGGGCGGTTCGCATGGCAGCCCGGTTCAACCTGGCTCTCGATCCGGCCACGTCCAGCGCCATCCGGCGGCATGCCAGCGCCATAGCCGTGGTCAGCGCCGAACGGGTGGCGGACGAAGTGCGGAAAATGCTGCGCCATCCCAATCGGGCGGAAGCAATCCGGCTGCTCGAGTCGCACGGCCTCCTGGATTTGGTCCTCCCCGAGATGGCGGACCAGACTGCCCACCATCCCGACCACCTGCC
>CAWUOE010000440.1:0-3464 GCA_963923355.1 uncultured Gemmataceae bacterium
AGGAACGGCGGTTCAGTCGTGGGTTCGAGTGGCAAGGCGGTGGATCAGCCCAGTTTCCAGGGGGCCCGGTAGGCTTTTTCCACCATCTTGGCCGCGTCGGGGTTGTTGATGATCTGCTCGGCGGCGGGATCCCAGGCGATGGCCTGCCCGGTGCGCACCGCGATGTTGCCCAGGTGGCAGACAGTGGCGGAGCGGTGGCCGATCTCGACATCACAGATCGGCTTGGCGCGGCTTTTGATGCAGTCGAGCCAGTTCTTGTGGTGGTTGTCGCTGGCGTAAAGTTTCACATCCACCTTGGGGAAGTTGGCGGGGGCGACCTTTTCGCCGTTGATCTTCACCTCCAGCTTGCCACGGTTGACATGGATGACGCCTTTTTCGCCCTCAAAGGTGGTGCCGCCAGGCTGGGCCTGGCCACAGACCATGGTGATGCCATTGGCGTAGCGGTAGTTGATCTCGGTCCATTCGGGGACCTCGTACCAGCCGTCCTTGTTGAAGCGGGCCTTGGCTTCGGCGGAGACCGGGCCGCTGCCATCCATGTCGAGGCCCCACTGGGCGATGTCGAGATGGTGGGCGCCGAAGTTGGTCTGCTGGCCGCCGGAATAATCCCAGAAGAAGCGGAAGAGGTAGTGGACGCGCTTCTCGTTGTAGGGGCGCAGGGGGGCCGGCCCGAGCCAGAGGTCGTAGTTGAGTTCGGCGGGCGGGGCTCCGTCGGCCACGGGCGGTGGCTTGAAGTTGACGCCGGGCAGACCGACCAAGACATTCTTCACCTTGCCGATGGCGCCCCCGCGGACCAGTTCGCAGGCGGTGCGGAATTCCTTGGCGCTGCGTTGCTGGCTGCCGGTTTGCACCACGCGGTTGTGCTTGCGGGCGGCGTTCACCATGGCGCGCCCCTCGGCGATGGTGAGGGTGAGCGGTTTTTCGCAGTAGACATCCTTGCCTGCCTGACAGGCGTGGATGGTCTGCAGGGCGTGCCAATGATCGGGCGTGGTGATCAGGACCGCGTCGATGTCCTTGCGGTCGAGAAGCTGGCGGTAATCCCCGGCCTGGACGGGAGCGGCGCTATTGGCCTTCTCCACCATGGAAGCGGCCTCGGCGAGGCGTTTGCTGTCGACATCGCAGACGGCGACAGCGTTCTTGAGCAAGGCCTTCAGGTTGCCTTTGCCCTGGCCGCCGACACCGATGAAGCCGATCCGGACCCGCTCGCTGGGGGGTGTATCGGCCGCGAATGCGCCGCGGTAGGTGAGGGTGGACAAGGAGAGCAGGGTGCCTGCTTGCAGGAAACCGCGGCGTGTGGCTGGACGTGGGTTACGGGGCATGGGAGGGCTCCTTGGAGAAAGTTTTAATGAATGTAATCGATGAGGGGGGTGGGGGGAAGCGGTGGAGCAACTATTCCCAGACATACCTTTCGTCAAAAATGACGCCGTTTTTATTCAGAAGTTGGCGATATTCGTCTTGGAAGGTGACTGTTTGGTGGTGGGCCACCTGATTGGCAATATAGTCTGCAACAATATTGGCATGAGAGTGGCTTACAGAAAATACTCCGTATCCTTTCTGCCAATAAAAATCGGTTGCCACCGGCCATTTTTCCTTGACCCATTTGGAGGAATCCCTTTTGAGTTCTTCCACCAAGTCTGCAATTGTGACTGTACGGGGCAGGGAAAACAGGGCATGCACATGATCCTGGGGCCCGCCAATTTGAATGACCACACAACCCAAACGGGACAGGGTGCCACCCAAATAAGCGTGAAGGTCAGACCGGATCGATTCAGTGATGTCGGGGGCCCGATTTTTAGTGCTGAATATTAAGTGGACAACCATACGGGCCAAAGATTGGGGCATGGTTTTTGCCTACCACAAAGCGCTAGCTGCCTGGCCAGATTGGCCAGGCTCAAATCTGGTTGTCCTTCAGACAACATAAAGCAAAGAATGAGCCGAAGGCGCAAGTTATTTGAGCCAGGCCTCTTTGGCCTGGCCTTATTTGCGGATAGCTAATTTCCCCCACTTCTTCTGCCGCCAGCGTCTGCCGAAGCCGAGGTTGGTTTTCAGGTTGCTCAGGTCCCGGTTGCGGTAGACGGTGAGGATGGAGCCATCGTCGTGGCTGGTGACCACATGGACCCCCTCGAGATGCTGAAGGTTGTTGCCGCGTTTGGCGGCGGTGGTGACCTCGTTGCGGCCGATGGCAAAGACCAGCGCGCCCCGGGTGCAGACCTCGCGGCCGAATTGGATCACCAGTTCCACCATGTCGAGGTCGATGCGGCGTTGCTGCATGCGCTTGCGGGCGTGGTGGGTGAGGGACAGGAACGAACCTTCCCAGGGATCGGCCATAGGGCGCGCGGGTTCTGGCATGGGGGGCTCCCAGCCGTTGAGACAGTCATCGGTTTGATAGCCTTCGTGCATGCCGTCCATGGTGATACCTCCTTATTGTCGATGGGTTGCCCATGGTTGATTCGCAGGAGGTACCTGAAATTTTCGGGCCTTGGTTGGCCGCCCTGAAAAAGGGCGAAGGCTGTTAAGCTGGGCAGGATGGCTGGTTATTGCTGGGAAAACCGAGGCATGGCAGGGAGTGTCCTGCCCGGAGGGATTGGCCGCAGAATGTACCGGGAGAAAACGGGTTATGGCCAAGCTGTTCTTTTATTACTCCACGATGAATGCCGGGAAATCGACTTCCCTGTTGCAGGCCGCCCACAATTACGATGAGCGCGGCATGACCACCCTGCTGTTCACGCTGGCGGACCCCGGGGAACCCGGCAAGCCCTTGCGGATCAGTTCGCGCATCGGCATCGGCAAGGATGCGATCGGTTACGGACCGGGTACGGATTTCTGGTCTTTGTGCCACGGCTTCCGGCCTGTGCCGGATTGCGTGCTGATTGATGAGGCCCAGTTTCTGGGCCAGGATCAGGTGCGGCAGCTCGCGCGGGTGGTGGATGAAGCCAATATCCCGGTGATGTGTTACGGCTTGCGAACCGATTTCCGGGGAGAACTGTTCCCGGGTAGCGCGGCCCTGTTGGCTTGGGCCGACACCCTGAACGAATTGAAGACCATCTGTGTGTGCGGCCGTAAGGCCACGATGGTGGTGCGGGTGGACGGCAAGGGCATGGTGGAGCGGGAAGGAGCGCAGGTGGAAATAGGTGGCAACAACCGCTACGTGCCCTTGTGCCGGAAACATTTTTCCGAGTCGGTCGCCTCGGGTGTGTGCACGGGATGGCGTCGCGGGTAGAGTGTGGGGAAACCCGGAACAGATCGCGATCCCCGGCCGGATTCATGCCATCCGAGATTCAACCTGACCAATTGTTGCTGCGGTTGCTGGCGCGCGGGCCGGCCCGCCTGATGGCCGGCGCCGCGGGGCCCTGCTACCGCACGGGCACCCAGTTGGCGCTGCGCGTGGACCATGCCGCGGCCATTGACGCGGTGCATCGCGACCTGGACCTGACGGCCGACCTGGGAGCCTTGGCGCGGGACCATGG
>CAWUOE010000441.1:0-3450 GCA_963923355.1 uncultured Gemmataceae bacterium
ATTTTGGTTCTTCTGAATCAAAAATTTTCTCACCCTTTTGATATTCAATAAGGATCTCCATATGCTCCGAATTAAACTTAATCCTGAATTTGGATGCCACCACGCGCAATGATGTGGGTTGGCTTTGTGATTCCAGTCTTGAATTCCTGAACAATCTTCATTTCACGAATGGAGAACACCTGAATCGTACCATCCCCGGGATTGGTTATGAACCCGTACTGATTGTCTGCATCGAAGGCAATATCGTGGTGACCATAATGCCCCTCCACGCAGCATTTTCCAACTTCAAAGGATTTGATCACTTCTGCATCGGCAAAACTTCCATCACCATTTGGATCGAGATAGACAATGTCGCAAAACGAAGGAATATCACTGTCTTTTGGGGCATCATGGAAAACAAATGCCATTGGCTTGGAATCTCTACCCTTGGTGATCACCGGGGAAAGTGGCTTACAGCCTTTTTTGCCATTCAAGGGGATCATGATTGCCTTGGGTATTGTTTCCATAGCATTTAGAACAACAAGGCTCGAGGTTGCCTCTTTGCCAGTCACACAAAGAACATGGTGATCCATCTGTGAAAAAGCCCCTGTTCTTCGTGCTTTTTCGCCATCCTTGCCAAGGGATATATGATGAATCTTCACCTCTTCAGGTTTTAACTTCAGATTTTGATCGGCAAGCACCCAATAAATTCCATCGGAAGGCGCAAAAAACACCTTGTCCATGCATGCAGTTGCGCCATGGATAACCCCGGAAGGCAGACTAAAGGAATAAGCGATTTCACCTTTTCCATCCATCCGCATCGGGGTGACATCAACCTTGCCCTTGTTAGGCCCACCCCCATCAATCCAGCAGGAATAGCCAACGCGGTTGCCTGAAACGGCAAGGGTAATGTGGTTGCCACCACCCTTGAGGAAAAACGGGTCATCCCTGCCGGTTTTTCTTCCAGAAGCGCTGACATACTTCATGGGATCAAGGCGGGTGTAGCCATTCAACTTGTCATTGGCGAGATAAAAAACGCCTTCGTACATGTAGACATGCGCCGGATTTCCCTGGGCCTGATCAAGCCTGGAATCCCAAACCGCGGGTTTTTTCTTCATGCTCCAATGGCCGTGGTCACCATGGTCAGAATAGGTGACTCCTGTGTGAAAAAGAATCCAGCCACTTTGAAACTGCCCCTCGTCCTCATCTCTGACACCAACCACCACCATGCCGTTGCTTTCACGCATCTGGACCAGGGTTTGTTTCTTGGGATCCAGTTTGCTGAAACCCTGAATTTCATTGAAGCCGGAAAGGGAAAGCTTTCCAGAGGATTCCCGGGTGATGTCCGCCCAGCGAACTGATCTTTCCTCATGATCCTGCACAAAAATTCTTGTCAGAATCCTTGGTTCGGGATTTGCAGCAAACAATGTTGCTGCTTCCTGACCCAAAATCCCCAACACAATCACAATGACCGACATCAGAATGGCGTAGCAAACCAAAGTCTTGATTTGAATAATAGTACCCATTTAAAACCCCTTTTATTTACTTGGTTCCTTGGATGCAAAAAAGAGAATCCCCGGATCTCAGAAAAAATCTCCCACCCCCTGCAGCAACCCCATACACCACATCTCCAACAGCGGAATACCTGGCCGCTTCCAACTCCTGAGGTGACATACCACCCCTTCCACCAGGCCCTTTTTCAGAGCCCGTATTGGATTTTTTCTCGTCCTTGCCACCAGATTCCCCGCCTTTGGATTTGCCAAAACCACCTTTGCCCATGGCTGCCATGGATTCCGAGTGCTTTTTCTTGGCAAGTTCAAAATTTTTGTCAAACTCCTCCTTGCCCCAAATCCTGTTGGTGGCAAGTTTTTCAAACTTGGGACCAGACTTGATTACCGTCGTGATACCGTCTTTTCCAAAGAAATATACCTTGCCGTCACCAGCTATAGGGGTTGCCCAGCACTGGGAATCAAGCCTCTCCACAAAGAGCTCGTTTCCTGTTTTCATATCCAAGGCATGAACCAAACCATTTTTGGTCACAAAATAAACAACGCCCTGATAGGCAAGGGGACTTGCATGATGACTAATCGCTTTGGAAGCCTCCCAGTTTTTTTCCAGGGATGCTCTTCCATCCACCATTGCAACCTTCAACATGCAGTTGGATCTTGCAGAAGCTTTTGGATCTGGATTCATGCGATTTTCCCCAGAGCCAATGAATATCATTCCCTGATGACAGGTGGGCGACGGTATGTTGTTACCAACCAGGCCATCCATTGTCGCCAAAAGCGCCCCATCGGTTGCACCATACATTGCGAATGTTCCACTACTGCTGACAAGAACAACCTCGCGGCCATTCATTTCACAAGCCACCGGGGATGTCCATGAAGTCCTGCTTTCCCTTTGGGTTTTCCAGAGATTTTTGCCAGTGGACTTGTCCATGGCCAGAAGGAAGGAGGGGCCTGCATGATCCAGCAGGAAAATGACGGCATTCGAAGTCTGTGCAAGCGAACTTCCTATTCCATGGTTATTCTTGAACTCTCCTATTTCCGAAGCGATGGATCTTTTCCACAACTCACCCCCCGTGTGAGTGCAGCAAATGATGTCCCCTGATTCAAAAGAAGCATACACAGCATTTCCGTCAACCACAGGGGTCGGCGCAGCCCGGCTCATCATGGGGTTATTTTTGCCCTTTTGGGAGGCTTCAAACTCCTTTTTCCACAGGGTTGCGCCCCTGGAGGCACTTACAGCCATTAAAATGCATTTTTCTTTTTCCTTCCCATCAATGGCAGTCAAAAACAAGGTATCATTCCATATCACGGGTGAGGACTGGCCATAACCTGGCAAATCGGCCCTCCAGCCGATGTTCTTGCCTGGCGCCCACTCCATTGGAAGGGCACCGCCAGAAACCACGCTCGAGCCATCCCCCCGAAAACCGGGCCAGCTATCTGCTGGACTGGCACCAAAAAGCAGGACCATACCCATCAGGCTTGAAATCATATTTTTTCTCCAAAGACATGTTTTTAAAAATCAGAGGGCACCACTTCACCAAGGTTTATCGTTGCAAGACTTTGCCAGGTTGCTGCCGATATGCTCTTTGGGACCATACGCACGCTTCCATCCGCCATGCCAACGTTCACACCGCCAGTAAACGGGCTTCTTGCACTGTACCAGCCAACACCATGTGCAAAACAATCTGGCTGGTCACTATTGGGTGCAAGGAAGGCATTAAAGCCGGTATAGGAAAGATCCGGGAAAAACCATGCCGCTGCCCGAACACCACGCCAACTGTCCGATGCCGCATTTGGCGTGCAATCTGCCAACGTCATTGCGGGATTTACACCACCTGTCGGAATTCCCGATTTTCCACCTGTTCTGCTGACTGCGTCACGATTGTGTCCGGTGGGTTTTGCGCCTGTGTATGAATTTGGGCCTGACCCAAGCAGCGTTTCAGAAACCAGCAAGGTATTGGAT
>CAWUOE010000442.1:0-3440 GCA_963923355.1 uncultured Gemmataceae bacterium
GCAACGGCCGGATACCTGTCGGATAAACCGCCTCGCCTAGAATGGTATCGACATACCACATCAGGCTCCCTTGAAAACAATTTGCTGGGGAAATTCGATGAACAAGACAGCAAATAATAAATCAAAAGATATTCATAAAAAAATTGAGATATCCAAAACAACTGTATCGCAATATCTAATTCGCCGTCTTGGCGAATTGGGTGTCACCGATATCTTTGGCATTCCCGGTGACTACGTCCTGGGTTTCATGAAACAGGTGGAGGACAGCCCCATCCGGCTGGTGGGTACCACCAACGAACTTTGCGCCGGTTACGCGGCGGATGCCTATGCTCGCCTGCGAGGCATGGGGGTGCTCTGCCTCACCTACGCCGTGGGCACTCTCAGTGCCGCCAACGCCATCGCCGGCGCCTTCGCGGAGAAATCCCCCTTGGTGGTCATCAGCGGGGCACCTGGCTTGAGGGAACTCCGCAAACGCGGCATGCTTCACCACATGGTGGGGCCAGCTGACACCCAACTCCGTTCCCTGCAGCCCATCACTGCCGCCCAATGCGTCCTCGATGATCCGCTCACCGCGCTGCGGGAAATCGATCGGGTGCTGGAAGTCTGTCTCCGGCGCAAACAACCCGTCTATATCGAGATCCCACGCGACCGAGTGGATCTGGAATGTCTGGAAATCCCCCGCCAGCAGTCCCCCGCCCCCACCAGCGACCCCGATGAGTTGCGCGAGGCTGTCGGGGAAGCCATGGCCATGCTCCATACCGCCAACAAGCCGGTAATCCTCGCCGGCATCGAGATTCACCGCATGGGCCTGGTGCCCCAGCTCACCGCTTTTGCCGAGAAGCACAACATTCCTGTCTGCTCCACACTGCTGAGCAAATCGGTCATCTCGGAAAAACACCCGCTGTATGCAGGCACCTACGTGGGCGCCCTCAGCCGCAAGGATGTCGTTGATTTCGTCGAGGAATCCGATTGCATCCTGTCCCTGGGGGCCATGCCCACCGACATGGACACCGGCATTTTCACCACGCGCCTGGCCCCCAGCAACACGATCTTCGCCACGGCCGAGGGAATTCGAATTTGCCACCACTCCTTCGGGGATGTCCTGCTGGACGAATTCCTGATTCAACTGGCGGCCCAGGAACTTCAGGTGTTTTCGCGCCCCGTGCCCGCCCTTAAAAATCCCTTGGCGGCGCCGTGGAAGGCGGATCCGTCACGCCCGGTCACCACCGGCAGGCTGTTCCAAAAGGTCAACTCCATCCTCACTCCGGACATGGCGGTCCTGGCCGATCCGGGTGACGCCATGTTCGGGTCGATCGATCTGGCCGTGCACCAGGGCGCCAAGTTCCTTTCCAGTTCCTTCTACGCCACGCTGGGATGGGCTGTGCCCGCGGCCATCGGCGCCCAGGTTGCCATGCCCGGGCTGCGCCCCCTGGTCCTGGTCGGCGATGGCGCCTTCCACTTCACAGGTACCGAACTCTCCTCCGCGGTTCGCCTCGGACTCGATCCCATCGTGATCGTGCTGAACAACCACGGATACCTCACCGAGAGGTACATCCTCGAGGGCTCCTTCAACGATGTCCAGGAATGGCAGTTCCACAAGCTGCCCGAGCTTTTCGCCAGCGGTGAAGGCTTCCTGGTTCAAAACGAGGCCGAGCTGGATGAGGCGCTGGTTAAATCCCTCGCCAACAAAGGCAAGTTTTCCATCCTGAATGTCCTGCTTGACAAAATGGATTGCAGCCCTGCCCTTCGCCGTCTGGGTGAAAGCCTGGCCGGACGGGTAAGCTGACAACTACCCCGGAATTTTCCCCAAGCTCCGCTCCAATCCCTCGAGGGCCCGGGTCCGGTGGCTGATGGCCTGCTTCACCACCAGCGGCAACTCCCCGAATGTCGCGTGGAATTCAGGAACAAGGAACAACGGGTCGTACCCGAAACCACCCGAGCCCCTCAGTTGATCCACAATCAGCCCATGGCAGCGCCCCTCGCATCTGGCCACGACCTGGCCCTTGGGGTCTGCCACCACGGCATGGCACACATAGAAGGCCCGGCGGTCTGCTTTCCCTTCCAGCTCAGCCAAAAGTTTGCGGTTGTTGGCTGAGTCATCCCCATGTTTACCCGCGTACCGGGCCGATAGCACGCCCGGCGCGCAACCCAATGCCGGCACCACCAGTCCACTATCCTCGGCCAACACCCATTGGCCTAAAGCCAATGCCGTTTCGCAGGCCTTTTTCTCGGCATTGCCACCAAAGGAGTCCCGGTCCTCCTCCACATCCGGAGCCAGGGGAAATCCGGATAAGTCAAGTAGTTTCCACCCTCCATCCACCAGGCCCCGCCATCGGTCGGCGATTTCCTGGACTTTGTGCTTGTTGCGCGTGCCAATCACCAACTGGGGCATGGTCCAGCCTCCTTCAATCGCTTTGATTCCTTGCGGAAAATTGACCGAATCCGACTAAAGTTCCTGTTCGTTCCTGCCGAAGGCCCGCCACCCGCCAGGCATCATTTCCAGTCATTTCAACACAGTAGGAAAAACCCTCATGGCTGGAACCCCCTTTTTTCGATGATTCAGATTATCCACCGGTCAGCAAACCCCTCGGGAACCCCGCATGGTTCTGGGTCGCTACCTATCCAAGTTCCATTGCCTGTTCATGCCGGCATTGGTCTTCTACCTGACGGGCCTCGCTGCTCCCGCCCGTGCGCAGGAATTGGTTCAGGTGCTGGCCACGCTGCCCTCCCCCATGGAACATGTGGAAGGGGCACCCGAAACGGAATTCAACCGGGCCACAGACCTTGAAACGGGACTCGACAAACCCATCCCGTGGGATCGCATTCCGGCCAAACATCGGGAGGCGATGTCAGCCATTTTGGAAAACCCGGCCTTCAGTTGCCTCGGCCCGGTTGAGACTTTTGTCGGCAAACCCAACTACTACGCCTGGTTGGTCGATCATCCGGACTCCACCACCGTCCTTTGGCAAAGGCTTGGGGCCAAGTGCCTGCCAATCCATGCTTTGGGGAACGATTCATTCCGCTGGTCCGATCCGGACCACGGCCAAATCTCCTGGACCATGGTCCACCGGGATAACGACATGCGTGTCTGGCACGCCAACGGCCGTATGAGGGCTGGCAAACTGATGCCCTACGCCAATGTCGAAGCCGTCCTTGTCGCCCGGTACCAAACTGGCAAAACCAGTCAGGACCGCCCCGCCATACGGCACCAATACCAGCTCTTCCTTCGGACAGACAGCCGCGCCACCGCCATGGCCGCGCGCTTGCTGGGAGCCTCGGTGCCCAAGCTGGCTCAACAGTACATGGGCCAGTTGCAACTGTTCTTCCACGGCATGGCCTGGATGGATGAGGAACAACCACGCCGTTCTGCGCGGTTGGTGGAGGGGGTGGTTCCCCCCGAGGTTCTCCGGCCTGTGGTCGCCGAATCACCGCAGAAGGAT
>CAWUOE010000443.1:0-3428 GCA_963923355.1 uncultured Gemmataceae bacterium
ATGCGATTTGCCCAAATTTCAGTCATGAAAGTGTGGGAGTGGTTCAAGCAAATTGTCATGGGATGGCGTATCATCGGGTTCCATTACTAACCACACTTATCAGCCAGTATTACCAGCCATGTCTCAACAAAATCCCTCACCGATCCAAATTGATCCGGCAGCAACCCCTCATCAGGCAACCACCTCTTCACCCAATTCCACGCTGGCCCAGTCACAGGGAAGTTTGGAAGCTGCTGCTCTTGCAAATTCCACCAGCAGCCTCCTTTCCGAATATGAGATTGAAAGGGAGCTGGGCCGGGGAGGAATGGGAGTAGTTTACTTGGCCCGCCCCAAATCAGGAGATGGCGCCCCTGTAGCGATCAAGCTGCTTTCATGCGGTCTTTCCGACAGCGACCCAGCCAAAGCCCGATTCCGAATTGAGGGAGACGCGCTCGCCCGGCTCAGGCATCCGAACATTATCGCACTTCTATCGGCAGCGGATGGTCCGGGTATGCCCCGCCTTGTGCAGGAGTATGCTCCGGGAGGAAGCCTCAAGGAAATGATTCAGGCGCATCCACTGGCCCCTGAGGAAGCTGCCAAACTCGTTGAAATTCTGGCTCAGGCCATCCACCACGCTCACGAACTGGGTGTTCTGCACCGGGACATCAAACCGGGAAACATCCTTTTTGGCAAAAAGGCAGACCCTGACTGCCCTCGAATCAAGCCATCCGAACTTGAACCCAAGGTTGCTGATTTCGGACTTGCCAGGCTTTCAGATTCCGATTTTCAGTACACGGCAACGGGGGATTTGCTTGGTACACCGTCTTACATGGCCCCTGAACAAGCCGCGGGATTGGCCAAGCATTCTGCGCGCCCCACGGATGTCTGGGCCTTGGGGGCGATGCTTTACGAATGCCTTTCAGGTAAAACCCCTTTCGTTGGTTCCACCCGATTGGAAGTACTGGACCAAGTCAGAACAGCCGATCCCCTTCCCCCCTCCAGCCATCGCCCGGGAATATCTCGCGACCTTGATGTCATCTGCCTGAAATGCCTCCGGAAGGAAAAGGAAAAGCGCTACCAAACGGCGGCAGAGTTGGCCGATGACCTCCGCCGTTTCCTTGAGGACCGGCCGATCAAGGCGCGCCCGGTCGGTTTGCTTGAAAGAGCCGTGAAATGGCGCCGAAGGAATCCGGCCGTTTCTGCCTTGGGAATGGCTGCAGCGGTTCTCATCTCCCTCTCGGCCCTCACCTTCTCCTGGTATTGGGATTCCCACTTGCGGGTCAAAACGGAGCATTTTTCATCAATTGTCTGGCGCCGGGGTGTGGCCGAAGGCATCAACCCAATCCAGCCTGGTTCCGTTGGGAACCGTTCACTTGCCTTTCGCCTGACCCGACAAGGCAACAGGCCCTTGAGCCTTGAGACCGTGAATGGTTCGGGAAGGTCCACAACCATGGACCCCGACCCGGCTGACCCGTTCGACCAAAGGGGCACTTCGTCTTCCCCGGTCCGATGGGATTTCCAGTACACACAGTCGGGAGAGCCCCAATCGGTTTCCGCCTCAGACAAACATGGGAATCCACTTTGGATTCAAGTATTCACGGCAAAAGACAGGTGCCAGTTCACCGATGCCGCGGGTTCTCCCCTCGACCGCTCGTCCTCCGGTGTCACAGGTCTGGGATTTGTTTGGTCAAAGGAAGGATTGCCTTCCGAAGTTCGGTTCCTCGACCGCAACGGGCGACCTCGTCCCGATGATGCGGGAGTGGCGGGTTATCGCCTGGAGCATGATTCCCAAGGCCATGTGGTGAAGTGTGCATCCCTTGCCCGGGATGGCTCGCCCGGATGGCATCGAATCGGCCGCTACAGCATCATCAGCCAGGCTTTCGATCCATCCGGCAATCTGACAGAAAAAACATTTGCAGATTCAACAGACAGGCCCGTGCTCGAAACACAATCATGGGTCTGCAGGATGAAGTCCACCTTTGACGACAGTGGTAATGAAATCGAGGCCGAGTCGCTGGACCAAAACATGCATCCCGTCGTCAACCGGAATGGTTGGGCCCGCATCGTGCGAACCTTTGCTCGCGGCAACCTTGTCGAGGAATCCTTTTTCAATTCAACGGGCAAATCTGTTCCAGGCAGCAGCGGCTTTGCCAAGGCCACCTATGAACATGACAGCAGGGGCAACATCGTTTCAGAGCGTTACTTCGACCCCGACTCGCGACCATGTCCAAGCAAATCCGGATCAGCTCGCGTCGTCCGCGCCTTTGATTCTGCGGACAATCCAATTAGCGAAGAATATTTCGATGCATCAGGCAAACCAGTCACCATTACCGATGGTTATGCCAGCAAAACCATGGTTTATGATCCCAGGGGCCACATCCTCGGTGAATCATATTTCGACAGCCTTGGCCAACCCACGGAAGGCAAGGACGGCGTTGCCAGTGTCTCACGCACCATCGACTCCCGCGGCCAGCAGTTGGAAAAAACCTTCCGGGGTCGGGACGGGAGCCCGATTTTCGGACCAGATGGCTACGCCACAATTCGGATCAGGTATGACGATCAGGGCCGGGTAACCGAGCAAGCCTTTTTGGATCCAAAAGGCAATCCAGCCATCCACAAGGACGGTTATTCCAAAATAACCAGGAAGTACGACGACAGCGGTTTTGGGACCGAAGAAGCGTTTTTTGGAATGCGCGGGCAACCGGTGAATGGCCCGAAGGGATATGCCCGGGAAGCGCACAGACGGGACGACCAAGGCCGCGTGGTGGAGCAAGCCTATTTCGATTCCAAGGGTGAACCGGTTGCTTTCAACAAGGACAACTATGTCCGGTTTTCAATCGAATACGACGAGGCCGGGAACCGTTCCCGGGAAATCGCCTTTGGACCGGACGGAAAACCCGTGCCGAATAAGGAGGGTTATGCCAGGGTGGACTACTCCTGGAACGGGAAAGGCCTTGTGACGGAGCATCGCTATTTCATGGGGGATGGCAAACCAGCCATGCGCCGCGGCAGTTTTTCCCAACTGGTCATGCGCTATGACGAACGGGGCAACCTGATTGAAGAATCTTACCATGGCCCTGACGGCAACTTGGCAATGCAACCAGAAGGTTTCGCCCGCTGGGTTGACGAGTACGACATGAGGGGGCTTCGGGTGAAACGGAGCTACTTTGGACCAGACGGACTGCCCTCAAGGCACCGGGATGATGGCTGGTCATTCACCCAGGCATACGATGATTCCGGTCGAAATACAGAAACGAAGTGGTACAAGCCCGACGGCCAACTTACCCCCAACAAACTGGGCCACGCCATCTTCAGGATCGCCTATGACGCACGGGGCGAACGAATGGAAGAGGCATCCTTTGGACCTGACGGCCGCCCTGTCATTTGCGCAGACGGATATGCCAGCAAACGGACTTATCCACTGCCAACGGGCGTCACTTCGGTGGAGA
>CAWUOE010000444.1:0-3425 GCA_963923355.1 uncultured Gemmataceae bacterium
CAAGGCCGCTGACCAAAAAAACTATGGGGAACCAAAGAAACGGGAATCGGGCCAAACTGGCTTCCTTGGGCTGATCGGGAGAAAAATAGAGTTAAACCTTCTGGCTTACCTCAAATTCAGGTCGGGCCACACTGGCTGCGGGGCCGACAACTTGGTGGTCTTCTCCATCAAAAGTAAAGTGAAGGACGGGGGCGAAATACCTGCCTTCCTCGTCCGCGCTTTCTTCCAAACCTATCACTGTGCCCGAAACCGACTCTGTGGCCTGCATGCCCCTTTGAATGCAGCCAATGAGCAGGACCGCGCCAATTGTTGTGGCGACGATTCCTGCGATGGAAAAAGCAATGAGCCAGAAAGCAATCAACCGATTGGATGCTTCACCTGTCTGGGCCGTGATGCGACGACTTTCATCCTTAAAATGGCAGGGCCTGAGCCCAGGACCTTGAATTAATCTTAAAGGAAAACATCAAAACCTATTTTGGTAAGCATAACTTAACATGATTCAGGGTTATCCATTGGTGTTGCGGGGCCAATCCTGCTCACATGGACTTTGGTTTCAGGATTGGACAACCATGGAATTTCATGATCGGATTGAAGGGGCTGAGAAGCTGATAGCTGTGTTCGGCTATTGGCCCTCCTTTCACGATGCCGAGGTTTTATGGTTGAGGATGGACCGAAGACCGGTTCGAGAGGATGTATATTTGCCCACTTTGGAGATGATGGTTCATGCTTTTGAAATGACCAGTGAGATCGGGCCGGATGGGGCCTATGTTCTTCGGCATCATGTTTTGGTGCATCTCCGATTTCTTATGGTGGACCTTGTGAAATTTGCTGATTTCAATCATCAAAATGCACTTTACGGAATTTATTTTAATAATGTTTGTGAAAAACAATTGGAGAATGTTGATTTTGAAATAACCCTTGAGGGAGCTTGGGGCTTGGAGGGGTCTTTCATTTGCAAAGCAGTTGAAGTGGTGGATGTGACTCCCTGCGACAAGGAAGGAGAACCATTGGTCATTGGGACCGGTGAATAAAAACGTACGCTTGGTGTAATTTTATCTTATCCACCGACAGTCGCCATTGTCGCCAGCCCCGCCAGCGTCTCCTCCTGCTCTGTGCTTTCGATGAGTGTGGCGCTTGGGAATCGGGCTTGGATTATGGCTTTGAGCAGCGGCAGGTCGCGGGACAGGCCGCCGGACAGGCGGACTTGCTTCCAGGTGTGGCCGGGGGCAAGTTGGGTGGCGCAGCGGGTTAGGTTGTCGGCCAGGTTGCGGGTGGCGGCTGCCAGCAGGTTGCCGGCGGTCAGATTTTCGAGCTGGATGCCGTGGATGGATCCGGTTTCCCCCACCGCCGAGGGGAAAAAGGCGATATTGGCCTCGAGTCCACCGGCATTGGCGGATGATTCACCGGCCAGGCGGGTGATCGTTTGCCAGGGGTTGCCGGTGGGCAGGCCCTGGGCGCGGGACAGTTCGGTCAGCAGATCGACCAGCGCGTGCAGCGAGCGACCCGCCGGGATGTGGGTGATCGTTTCCAGGAACAGGTTGTTCAGGTAGTGGCGGGTCTGGTGGGGCACGGTGCCCCATTGGTGGACGAGCCGGCTGACCTGTGCGCCGGTGGAAGCATTCAGCGACAATTCCCCCGGCTCCAGTCCGGCGCCCAGCAGCGCGCACTGCTGGTCCCCCACCACGGCGAAGACCTGCAGCTTTCGCCCGGCCACTTGGGTGACGCCCACCGGGGCCGTCAGGTTGGCCGGGGGTAACCACTGCAGGGCCTGCAGACCCAGCCGGCGCAGCATTTCGGGATGCCAGCCGCCCCGGGCCAGGTCGAGCATGCCGATGGCCATGGTGGGGTGGATGCGCGGGGCGGTGCCGCACAGCATGGCCGCCACCGCATCGCCGATGGTGGCAGGGTGGCCACCGGCGGGCAGGCTGCCGTTTTGGGCCAGCCAATGCAGCAACAGCGTGGTGGAGCCGGGCTTCAGTTCGTTGCCGAGGGCGGGCAGCAGGTCCGCGAGCAGCTTGGCCGTGTGGCTGAGGAGGCTGGTTCCGCTGGCATCGGGTAGTGTGGTGCGCGTGTCGCGCCAGGACAGGTAGGGGGTGAGCGGGTGGCCGGTGGCGTCGCAGACCACCGCACCGCCCATCTGGCCGCACAGGTAGAGGCGGTCGGCATCCGGGGCCTGGCGCAGAAGCGCCTCCAGCACGGCACGGGTGGCATCGAGCACCGCCTGGGGATCGACCTCAAACCAACCGGCGGGCAGGTTGCCGGCCGGCTGGGGGAAGGGGGCCTTCTCGACGGGGCCAACAACGTCACCTCCATCCAGGTCGGGGTGGAGCACCGCGCCCTTGATGGAGGTGGAGCCGATGTCGATCCCGAGGGCGGTCATCCGCCGACCTTTTCGTCGATGACCGGGTTGGTGAGCTTGCCGATCTTCTCGATCTCAATGGTGACGCTGTCGCCGGCTTTCAGGAAGACCGGGGGGGTGCGGGCGAAGCCGACGCCGTGCGGCGTGCCGGTGATGATGACGGTGCCGGGCCGCAGGATGGTGCTGGAGGACAGGAATTCGATGAGGGTGGGCACATCGAAGATCATGTCGTTGGTGTTCCAGTCCTGCATCACCTCGCCGTTGAGGATGGTGCGGATGGAGAGTTGGTTGGGGTTGGGGATCTCGTCGGCGGTGACCAGCGCCGGGCCGAGGGGGAGGAAGGTGGCGAAGGTTTTGCCGCGGCACCACTGGCCGCCGCCGCCGTTGCGTTGCCAATCGCGCGCGCTGACATCGTTGGCGCAGGTGTAGCCCAGCACATAGTTCAGGGCATCTTTCTTGCTGACATTGTGGCAGGTCTTGCCGATCACCACGGCCAGCTCGCACTCGTAGTCGACCTGGTCGCTCTTCAGCTTGCGGGGCAGCACGATCGGGTCGCCCGGGTTCTGCAGCGTGCCGGAGTTCTTGAAGAACAGCACGGGGTTCTCGGGGATGGCCTGCTTGCCCTCCTCGGCGTGCTTGCGGTAGTTGAGGCCGATGCAGAGGATGTCGCGCGGGTCGACCGGGGCCAGCAGTTTCTCGACCTTGATAGTCTCGCCGGTGTCGGTGTGGTAGCCGAACAGGTCGCCTTCGAGGCGTGTGACGCGGCCATCAGAATGCTGGCGGCCATGGTGGATTTTGCCTGCGGATTCAAAACGAACAATCTTCACGACGCCTCACCTCGTGTCCCGGGTTGCTAAGGAGGGGACCGGTCCGATCCGGACCGGCCAAGCGGGCATTCTAACACAGCCCGTTGCCCCGGGCGGGCGGTGGAAGCGTGGTGTTGGTGCGGGTACCATGGGGCCTTGCCATCCGCGGTGCCACGGAGCCATTTGCCATGCTGCCAACCCTGGCGTTGAGCCTCATTTTTGTGTGCTGCCAGACGCCCCCCGGGGAAGCCGGGAAGAAG
>CAWUOE010000445.1:0-3424 GCA_963923355.1 uncultured Gemmataceae bacterium
GCACCATGCCCTTGTCCGCCTGCACCACCTGCCAAGCCTGGTGGCCCTCGGTCTTCATGGGGGCTTTCAGCACCACGGCGGTGCCCGGCTTGGCCTGGACCACTGCAGGGGTGAGCAGCTTTCCGGTCTTTCGGTGAAGAATTCGCACCAGCCCGGGACCTAGGGGCTGGATTTGAAAATGACCCTCAACATCCAGATCGGCATCGAGCCCGGTACCCGGGGCCGATGCGGAGCCACCAGACCGGATGAGGTGGCGCATAGAGGCTGCGTGGAACAGGGCGGACCAGGGTTTTTTGGGATCAGCCAGCTCCGGGTCTGGAGGATTTCGGTCATCCGAATCCGGCGGGCGGATGGATGCCAGCAGCTTTTTCAGATCTTTTTCAGCCCATTCGGCCCTGTCGTCCCGGCCGGCCATGGTGTTTTGTCGGATGATGCGTGTGTACTCTGCCTGCAGGGTCTTGCCGGCCTTCTCCAGTGCCATTTGGTGAGCCGGGGAGGGGAATTCCAATTTGGCGGCCGGATGTTGCTCCAGGGCCTCCTGGTCATCCTTCAGTTTTTTGACGGCTTGCCGGTCACCCTTCTGGCGGGCCGCCTCAATCTTGCGATTGATCTGTGCGAGGAGATCCTGCCTGGCTTTTTCGATCGCATCGACGAAGGCTTTCCGCGGGATGTCAAGCGCCGGATCGGCCGCCGGGTCCTGACCCGGCAGCCAACCAGCGCACAGCAGCAGGGCTGTCAGACACCCCATGGGTGGAAGCCGCCGGATTTATTGATTCAGTGTTTCGAGGATTCCCAATGGGAGCGGATGAACTTGCCGCCCTCTTGGAAAACCTCGTCCGGGGTGGGGAACAGGTCGCGCCAGACCTTGGTGGCGGCGGCTAGATCGGGTAGCGCGCGGCCGAAGGCCTCGATGGTGAGCCAGCCATCGTAATCACGGGCGTGCAGCGCCTTGAAGGCTTCCTGCCAGCGAACCTGGCCGGTTCCGGGTGTGCCGCGGTCGTTCTCGCTGACATGGACATGGATGAAGCGGTCACCCAAGGTCTGGATGGCGTCTGCCTGGCTCTTTTCCTCGATGTGGGCGTGGAAGGTGTCGTACATGCAGCGGAACCAGGGATGGTCAACCGCGTCCACCAGCCGGGCCATCTGCTTGGCGGTGGTGACAAAGTAGCACTCGAAACGGTTGAGGTATTCGATAGCCAGACGCACATTCACCTTCTGCGCATGGTCGGCCACATGACGCAGGACTTCGACGCCGTGCTTGAATTCCTCATCCGTGGGTCCGTTTCCAGAAAAGCTGCCCAGGGCGGAGTGATAGGGGCCGGCCAGCAGTTCGCCGCCCAGTGCAGCAGTGCAATCGAGCGCCCACTTCACCCGATCCAGCCCAGCCTTTCGGATGGCAGGGTCACCCGAGATGGGGTTTGCGTCGGCACCGAGGCAGGTCACCACGGTGGATTTGAGGCCCTGACGCTGCAACTCTTTGCCGATGGTGGCGTAATGGGCCGGGTCGCCCTCGAAGATAGGGAGTTCCACGCCGTCAAATCCAGCAGCCTTGATTTTTTCGAAGATGGGGAAGTGGTCCTTGGTGACGTGCGAGCCCCACAGAAGCAGGTTCATGCCGAGTTTCATGGCGGAGAGTTCCTTTCGTTTACAAGGCAGTCCAATCAAACCACCGGCGGTCTGGGCTGTGTCATAAAGCCTAACGATGGAATGGCTTTCGCTCAATCACCTTAGGGGCGGAGGTGTGAACCTATTGGTCATGGGGTCGAACTATTCGCCGGTTGACAGCAGTAGTGATCAGGAGCAATATTAAAGATGCCCGCCTGCGACGAATCATCCCGCCCAACTGCCCGCCTTAGGGATGAAGTTTCCGATGACCGGATGGAAGGAACGCTGAGATGCTCCCCACACGGCTTTTGCTGAGCGTCGCGTGTTGCTGGATTGCTTTTGTTGGTTTTGTTGCCGGACAAACCCCATCGTTGACCCAAGCCATCGACCAGGCGATTGCCCGGGATGAACCCCGTTTGGCGACTTTGGCCAGTTCCCCCTGTGATGACCTGACTTTCCTGCGCCGGGCGCATCTGGACCTGGTGGGTGGGCTCCCTTCTGCCGAAGAGGCCCGGGCGTTTGCTGCCGATCAGGACCCGGCAAAGCGACTGAAACTGGTCGACCGGCTGCTTGGCAGTGTGGAACACACCTGGTACTGGGCCAAGGTACTGGACGCATGGTGGATGGAGCGCAGGCCTGCCAAGCATGTGGATGCCAAGGCCTGGATGGAATGGTTACGGGACGGGTTGGCCAAAAAACGACCGATGGATGCGATGGTGCGCGAAATCCTCACAGTGGACGGAACGGATGAGAAAACCCGAGCCGCCGGCCGCTTTGTCCTGGACCGTGAATTGGACAACCATTTGCTGGTGCGGGATATCAGCCGGTTGTTCCTGGGGGCCAACCTGCAGTGCGCCCAGTGTCACGACCATCCACGCATCGATGACTACAAGCAGGAGCATTACCACGGCCTGTTGGCCTATTACCAGCGCACCTACCTATTTGACGATCCGAAATTGAAGAAAAAAGTCCTGGCGGAAAAAGCTGAAGGGGAGGTGGAATTCCAGTCGGTCTTCGACAAGGTCAAGACCACCCGCAAAAGAGCGCCCGGGGTGCCGGGAGGGGCCGAACGCCCCGACCCGATGCTGGCGAAGGACCAGCTTTATATCTCCGCCCCCACCAAAGAGGTGCGGGGGGTGCCCAAGCACAGTCGGCGATTGTTACTGGCCAAGGACCTGACGGAAGGCCGCGCCCTGGCACGCAACTTCGCCAACCGATTCTGGGCCCAGGTGACGGGCAAGGGGATTGTTCATCCGCTGGACCAGATTCATGGTGACAATCCGCCCAGCCATCCAGCCTTGCTTGAAGCCCTGACAGAGGGGCTGCTGGCAGCCAAATACGACCATCGGACCTTGCTGCGCGCCATTTGTGCCAGTAGCGCATACCAGCGCGGCGGTGAAGTGAAACCAGGTCAGCCCAAAGATGCCGAAGATCGGCTGCTGGTGGCCCGCCTGCGCCCCTTGGGCCCTGAGCAGATGAGTGACGCCCTGGTGTTTGCGACCGGCTTTATGGATGCCGAACGCAAGGCGCTTGGCGCCAAGTCCACCCCGGAAGCTCTTTTGGCAAAATTGGACGGACAGGCTGCTCCGTTTGTTAAGGTTCTGGCCGCCCCGGCGGGTAATCCAGACCAGTTTGAGGCGCGATTGGATCAGGCCCTATTTTTGGCCAACCACGGTCAACTACAGGGGCTTTTGAGCGCGCGCGCGGGCAATCTGGTGGACACGGTGCTCAAGGAAAAAGATGCGGCAAGGGCGGCGGAAACCATCTATCTGACAGTGTTCACCCGGTTGCCCACCACCGAGGAAAAAAACGAAGTGGC
>CAWUOE010000446.1:0-3414 GCA_963923355.1 uncultured Gemmataceae bacterium
TGCGCGTGCTGCTCGATCGTTCCATCCTGGCCTTGGGCAAGCGGCCGGAGAAAGACACTACCACCGTCCGCCTGGCCGTGCCCCCCGGCAAAATCACCGCCATCCGCCTGGAGGTGCTGCCGGATGACACACTGCCCATGAACGGCCCCGGCCGCTGCGACAATGGCAACCTGCATCTATCTGAAATCCGCTTCCGTGCGGATGGCAACGTGCTTCCCGTCGCCTCGGCCCGGGCCGATTTTGATCAAGCCGGATGGGCCATCCCCCGCGCCATCGACGGCGACCCCGCCACCGCCTGGGGTATTCATCCGCAGGTCGGCAAGCCCCATCAGGCCGTGTTCACCCTCAAGTCTCCCATCGACTGGTTGCCCGGGCGTGAGCTGGTGGCGGAACTCGACCAGCTCCACGGCGGCTCCCACCTGATCGGTCGCATGCGTCTGGCCGTCTCCGGCAAAGACAACGCCACCACCGGCGGTACCATTCCCCTGCCTGCCGAGGTGACTGATATCCTCAACCGTCCCACCCAACAACGGACCCTGCCGCAACAGGGCTATCTGGCCCGGTGGGCCCTCAGCCGGGATTTGGCCGAGGAACTGGCCCAACTGCCCCCGCCCCAGAAGGTTTACTGCGGCACCAGCCAGTTCAGCCCTGATGGCAGCTTCAAGCCTGCCCCTCTGGGCCGCGCTGTTCACCTGCTAAAACGGGGTGATATCCGCAAGCCCGGCGACGCTGCCGAGCCCGGCACGCTAAAGGTGCTGGCCGTTGGGACAGAACGCTTCCCCGAAACCAAAGGCAAACCGGAAGGCGAACGGCGCGCCGCCTTCGCGCGCTGGCTCACACACCCGCAAAACGGATTGCCTTGGCGCGTGATGGCCAACAGGGTCTGGCAGCAGCATTTCGGGGTGGGCCTTGTCTCCACTCCCAACGATTTCGGCGTGATGGGCGGCGCCCCCTCCCACCCCGAGTTGCTCGACTACCTCGCTGCCTGGCTGCGTGACCACAACGGTTCACTGAAGCAACTGCGCCACCTGCTGCTCACCAGCGAGACCTACCGCCAGGCCTGCGCCCACCAACCCGCAGCACTGACCAAGGATGCCGACAACCGCTTGCTCTGGCGCGCCAACCGCAAACGGCTGGATGCCGAGACCGTCCGCGATGCGGCACTGCTCGCCGCCGGGCGTCTCGACCCTACCCTCTATGGTCCTCCCTTCAAGCACTACCTTGAATCTCCCGGCGTGCATGTCACGCCCAATGCCAACTACATCGCCTTCAACCCAGATGCACCCGGTGCCAATCGCCGCAGCCTGTACCGTTTCCTGTTCCGCACCCGGCCTGATCCGTTCCTCGAAGCACTCGATTGCCCCGATGCGTCCCAGTCCGCACCCGTGCGTCCCGAATCGGCCAGTCCGCTGCAGGCCCTGGCCCTGTGGAACAATGCCCTCATGCTGAAGACCGCCGAACACCTGGCGGAACGGGCCAAAAAAACGTCTCCCGGCGATGCAGCTTCCGTGGCCACTGCCTGCGACCTGTTGCTGTTGCGGCAGCCAACACCCGACGAATCCGCCGCCTGGACCGCCCACGCTCGCAAGCACGGCCTGCCCAGCCTGGGCCGCGTGCTGATGAACACCAGCGAGTTCCTCTATGTGGATTGATGCCAACTCGCCGCTCCACCGCCGCCAGGCGCTTCAGGCCGCCGGCGGTTTCGGCCTGCTTGCCTTGGGGGACCTGCTGCGGGCCGATACAGGCGGCACCATTCAGCCGCACCACCCACCCAAGGCCAAGCGCGTCATTCAGTTGTTCATGAATGGCGGCGTCAGCCAGATGGACACCTTCGACCACAAGCCCGAGCTGGAAAAGCGCCACGGGCAGAAAGTGGATGTGGGCGTGAAGGCCGCCGCCACCAGTCTGCCCGGGCCGATGATGAAGTCACCCTTCCCTTGGAAGCAGCACGGCCAGTGCGGCCGCTGGGTGACCGACCGTCTGCCTCACCTGGCCAAAAAGGTGGACAGCCTCGCCTTCCTGATGGCCATGGCCTCCCGTAGCAATGTGCACGGGCCAGCCAGCTACTTGGCCAATACCGGTTTCCAATTACCCGGCTTCCCCTGCGCCGGTGCCTGGATCGGCTACGCGCTGGGCCGCCTCACCGACAACCTGCCTACCTTCGTGGTGTTGCCCGATGCCCGTGGCCTGCCTTACAACGGCATGGGTAATTTTTCCGCCGGCTTCCTACCCGCCACCCACCAGGGCACGGTCATCAACCCCGAGGCCCCAGTCCCCATTGCCGACCTGAAAGCCGACGCGCGCGCCCCCTTCGCCACGGCGGAGGCTTCCGGGGATGGCCTGAAGCTCCTGCAGGATGCCAACCGCCGGTTCGCCGAATCACGCCCCGGCGACAGCCGCCTCGAAGCCCGCCTGCGGATGTACGAGATGGCCGCCCGCATGCAGGCCAGCGCGCCCGAGGCGTTTGACTTGTCGCGAGAGACCACCCGCACACTGGAAAACTACGGTGCCAACCGGCCCGGGGCAGAGGGTGCCTTCGCCCGCACCTGCCTGCTGGCCCGCCGCTTGGTGGAACGCGGCACCCGATTCGTGCAGGTCTGGAGCGGCGCCGGTGGCCCCAGCAACAACTGGGACAACCACACCGACATCCCCAAGGAACTCCCCCCCATCTGCAAGCAGGTGGACCAACCCGCCGCCGCTCTGCTGGATGATCTCGCGTCCCGCGGTCTGCTGGCCGACACGCTGGTGCTGTGGACCACCGAGTTCGGCCGTATGCCGTTCACGCAGGGCAGTGTCGGCCGCGACCACAACGGCGGCACCAGCGTCGCCTGGATGGCCGGCGCCGGCGTGAAAGGCGGCACCGCCCACGGCACCAGCGACGACTTCTCCTACCAAGCCGCCGAGAACAAGACCTCCATCCACGACCTGCACGCCACCCTGCTCCACCTGCTCGGCATCGACCATGAGAAACTCACAGTCCTGCACAACGGCACCAACCGCAGACTGACGGATGTGCATGGGCGGGTGCTGAAAGAATTGCTGATCTGAAGGGAAAACAAATATGGTGAACCTGTCCCGCCGCAACCTCCTGCAAGCCACCGCGCTGGGTGCCACCCATTGGGCCCTAGGGACAGTAAAAGCCCACTCCATAAACGCAGGCGGTTTGGCCCTTGGCACTTTCCGGATTGATGCCACGCCACCCGTGGGCCATCCCTGTTGCGGGGGCTGGATCAGCCCGGTGAAGACGGTGGAAGACCCGCTCGACGGATTGGGGCTGGTGCTGCTGGGTGCCGGCAAGCCGGTGGTGGTTTGTGCCGTCGATTGGACGGGCATCCTCAATGCCAATCATCTGGCATGGCGCACAGCCTTGGCCCAGGCCGCCGGCACCACGCCTGAGCGCGTGCTGCTGCACTG
>CAWUOE010000447.1:0-3407 GCA_963923355.1 uncultured Gemmataceae bacterium
TGGCCTTGGCTCCAGACACTGCAGTTTGGTTCGCCGCGTGGAGCTTTGATGGGGCGATTGGCTGCCACCTGTGCCCTCGGGGTGTGGTGCGCTGGTTGGGGTTGGTGGGTTTCCATTCCTAATCAAGGGGCAGGGCACGGCCGGGCCGAGTTGGCGGCAGCCATCGGCGGTGCCCGCGGGTCCGGGGAGCGTCTGGTATTCTTTCAGGTGGAAGACCATCTGCTGGCCCACCATCTGGGAGCAACGTTCGAAACCCTGGTGACTTGGCCGCCCCTGCGGGAGGCGGCCTCGCTGCCCGGGGGTGTTCTGGTGGTCACCGAACCGGAACGCCTGGGTGAGGGCTGGTTTGTGGACCCGTCGATGCGGGTGGAACCGGTGCTGCCGGCCACGTCCAGCAACCCGACTAAGGCCTCTGGAAAACCCCTGGTCTGTGTGCGGTTGCGGGCCCTGACGGACAAGAGTGGAGCCGAGGACCGAGCGGATGCCGCAATACCATCCTCCCCGATCGCTGGCGGGCCAACCTTTCTCTTGGGTGATCGCTGACTTCCAACCGGACCTGGCTGCCTTGCAGGCCTTTGTGCGTGCATTCCCGAGCGAGCCTGGGATTCGGCAGGTGATCGCCCCCGTCGCCATTCCCACCCTGGAACCGGGGCTGGAAGCGACCGAGGTGCCCGCTGAAGCGGGGCAGGGGATGGGGGGCTGGTTGTCGAGGGCCCTGGTGGAGGCCCGCTTCGAGCGGGTGCTGGTGCTGGGTGGCCCGGTGGAGCGGTACCCCTCCGGGGCTACCCTGTCGCTGATGGCAGATAAATTAGATCTTGCGCATCTAGTGCTGGCCCCGCGTCCCCAGAATCGCCCGGGTGCCTTGGCCCGCGGGATGCACGGCCTGTGGAATGGGATGGCGCGTTGGATCTTGGCGCTGGAAGCCAAACCCGAACCCCGATGGCCGGGGTGGAGTGCGTGGACCCGTCGCTTGGCATCCCGCTGGGTGCTGGCTGTGCCGGGCAACGACCCTGGCACACCCCATCGGATGCTGCGGCGGGAAATGATCCCGTCGCTGAACCTGCAATCCGCCTCCGGGTTTGCCTGGGTGGAGATGGTGGCCAAGGCGACCTTTTTGGGGGCGCTGGTCGAGGAATTACCCACCCCTCCGCGCGGGGAAGGGGACCCCCCTGTGATACCCGCCGAGCCCGACTGGTGGCGGGATTTCCGCAAGCTTTGCTCCGATCCGGTTTTCGGCCGGCCCTGGAACCCGCACCAGGCCGATTCCCCTGGGACAGAAAGCCAGGGGCCGCCAATCGTGGATCCGGCACAAACGGCTGTCTGACAACGGTTTCCGGCAGATAAAACAATCCCCTTTCCTTGACGGATTTGGGCAGCCGGGATACCTTGAAATGAGTTGCCGAAGTGGCGGAATTGGCAGACGCGCTAGCCTCAGGAGCTAGTTCTCGCAAGGGAGTGGAGGTTCGAGTCCTCTCTTCGGCACTGCCTCAAGGACCTTTGAAAAGGGAAAACATTCCATCTCTCCAAGTCCCTTTTCGCGACCATAAGTCGTTTACCTACACAGGAGTTCTATTTTTGATGGGCCCTTCCGGGGTGGAAAACCGGTTTTTTGCTGCCACCCTCGGATTTGTGAGCTAAAATTCCACAATTATTTGGCTTAGGCCATGGTCCTTTGTCCCCAAGGATGGCTGCCGCTTATGCCGATTTTGCCCGAAGAACCGGCAACCTTTCCGGATGACCTTTTTGATCACGACCTGCTGCACAGCGATCGTGGTCGGAAATGGCGTCTGGTGCACACCCGGCCCCGCCAGGAAAAAATGCTGGCCCGGTTCTTCCGCATGCGTGGAATATCGTATTTCATGCCCTGTTCACAAAGGCGCCACATCATCCGTGGCAAGATGTTCACCTCCTTTTTGCCGATTTTCCCGGGATACCTGTTCCTCTATGCCGACGACGAGGAGCACCATGTCGGGGTGACCTGCCGCCATGCGGCCTCAGTGCAGATGATTCCCGACCAGCAGCGTTTCGATTCGGACATTCGGCAAGTGCGTTCGCTGATCGCCTGCGGCGCACCGGTCACGGCCGAGGACAAGCTGGAACCCGGCATGGAAGTGGAAATCAAGCAGGGGCCCCTGAAGGGCCTGACCGGCAAGATCCTTTCCGGCGTGTCGGGTCGAAGGTTCGTGGTGGTGGTGAACTTTTTGCATCGTGGAGCGTCTGTAATGCTGGATGACGCGATGCTGGCCAAGGTTTCCTGAGGCATCGAACCAAGTGCTATTTCTGGCGGAAACCCCGGCGCTGAACCTTGCGGAACTGGCATGGCCGTTCCTGTGCGCCCTGGCCACCGCCCTGGTTTTGACCCCGGTCCTGCGCCGCTGGGCCATCCCGCTGGGGTTGGTCGACAAGCCGGACGGGCACCGGAAAATTCACAAGGACCCGGTTCCCCGCGTGGGCGGGTTGGTGGTGATGGCGGGTCTCCTGCTGACCACCGCATTGTGGATCTGGTGGCAGCTTTCCAGTTCTTCAGGTGATTTGCCGCCGATCGGGCGTCTGGCATCCCTGCTGGGCGGTGTGGGGATTTTGGTTCTGGTTGGCATTCTGGATGACCGTTTCGAATTGCGGGGCAGGCACAAGCTGCTGGGCCAGATTTTGGCGGTCACGCTGGTGGTGTTGCCCGGCGGCCTGAGGGTGGACCAGATCGAGTTCATGACCCGGCCGATTCCGTTGGGCCCGTTGGCAATCCCGTTCAGCTACTTCCTGTTTCTGGGTGCCATCAATGCAGCCAACCTGCTGGATGGCATGGATGGGCTTTTGACCAGTGTCGGCGTGGTGGGGTCGGTCACTTTGGCCGTGCTGGCCTATCTTTCCGGCCAGACGCTGACGCTCCTTTTGGCGGTGGCGTTGGCCGGGGCGCTGTTGGGCTTTCTCACCTACAACCGCCCGCCCGCCAGTGTCTATCTGGGTGACAGCGGTAGCATGTCGGTTGGTTTGCTGCTGACGATGATGGCGGTGAACCTGGAGCGCAAGGACGATGCGCCCCTGCCGCTGGCCCTGCCGGTATGCCTGTTGTTTCTGCCAATCCTGGACACGGCCGCGGCCATCATTCGCCGCAAGCTGACTGGCAAAAGCATCTACACCGCCGACCGGGGCCACCTGCACCACTGCCTGGCCAGGGCAGGGTGGAAGCCGGCGCATGTGATGATCCTCGTCGCCTTTTTGGGATTGGTCACCTCCACCGCATTGGTGTTGGCGTTCCGCTGGCGGGATGACCGGGTTGCCTGGCTCACGCTGGCCCTGCTGGGGATCGGGTTCGTCGCCTTGGATCTGTTTGGCAAATCGGAATGCCGGCTCATTTATGCCCGGCTGAAACAGACCTTTTCCTCCCCCGGTTCGGCCGATGGGGAAAA
>CAWUOE010000448.1:0-3404 GCA_963923355.1 uncultured Gemmataceae bacterium
CTCGAGGGGTCCTCTCAAAGCCCCTACGCGCGAGCCTTCGCCAGCATCTGCCAGCAGGTGGATCCCGCCACCATGTCCTGGGAAATCGCCGACGGCCTGGCCCGCTACCTCATCCGTGCCAACCTGCACAACGATGAGCTGATCCTGATCCAGTACAACATCCCGCGCATCGCCAACTCCCCCAACCTGAAGTTGGCGCTGTCCGAGCGGATCCTGTCCGCTCCCCGGACCTGCCCGGGTGTCTTCCTGGCCCTCGGTGAAATCCTCGGCGTCACGCCGGATCAGGGCCCCCGCTGGCGCCAGTCCGCTCGCCGCTCGCTGCTGGAATCCCTCGCCTACGGCAGCGGCCACAAGACCGGCGTGCTGCTGGCTTCCGCCGCCGAAAAGTATGTCGAGATCCTGAAGGAGCAGGGCCGTCTCCTAGGCGTGCCCGAACCGGATTACCTGCTGCTGTCCGCTCCCTCCGCCATCCTGGAGACAAATACCCGCCATCTGGCCGCCGGCCTGGCCCGGGAGAACCTGGCCGATGCGGACAAGGCCTTTTTGCACATGCTCCCGCACCTGGGCCCGCTGCTTGGCTACCTGAAAATGAACGACCTGCAGGCCACTTCATTCCAACAACGCCAGTTCCTGCGTGTGCTGGAGCTCTGGGTCTGCCAGCACCGGCCCGGCCAGGCGGAAAAGGCGCGGGCCATCACCTCGGAACTCGGCCAAATCGACAAGGCTTCCGACAACCTGCTGGTCCGGCTCACCTCGGGTGAAAAGGCCATCCTGCGGATGTGGATGCTGTCACGCGTGGAGGCACCATGAGACACCTTCTGGCGGTTTTCCTGATGTCGCTGGCCGCCCAAACCGCCTCGGCGGTGATCCTCATCACCGAGAACGGCAAGCGCATCCCCGGCTACCTCGTGAGCATGTCCGCCACCGAAGTGGTCATCCGCGTCCCCATCCAGGGAGGCGAACCCCGCATCGAACGCTACCCTAGAAAGTCCGTCTCGGTTCTGGAAAGCTTCAAGACCGATCGGCTCGAGGCGCTCCAACCCAACAACCCCGGCGCTTACCGCGATTACGCCGAGGAACTCGTCGCCCGCAAGGACGATCCGGAAGCGCGCGACCTGGCCCTGCGCCTGCTCCTCATCGCCTCCTCATTGGATCCGGAAAAATTGGGCAAGGGTTGCATGGCCTCCGCCGCCGGCATCGCCCGCAACCCCCAGGAGGAAAGACGCCTCCGAGCCGTCGCCTACCTGCTCGATCCCGGCCACGATCCTTCCCTCCTCCGGGAGAAACCGGGGAAGGCCATACTGGCCAAAGCCACCGACATCACCGGCGATTCCAAGGCCAAGATCTTCCTCGCCGCCCTGAAGGCCTACCGCCGCGGCCAGTACACCGAAGCCGAGAAGCAGGCGAACACCCCGGGGGTGGAGACCTACTTCCAGATCTTCGGCCCGATCAGCCACGCCGCTTTCCTGCAAGCCTGCGCCAAGGCCCCTGGCGTGAAAACCCCGCCCGATCCATCCTCCGACCTCGCCAGAAAAATCCTGCAACTGGAACTGGAAAGCGAGGATAAAACCGACAAGGCAACCGACGGCCGGAAAAGTTCCTGGTCCATCGCGCTCACTCCCGACAGCCGCAGGGTTCCACCCCTGCCGTCCCTGACCAATGTGACCGAGTTTTCCCCCGCCGATTCGGTCTACGCCAAGGGGGTCTGGTCCAAACCGGCCAAACCCTGACTTTCCCCCATCTGGCGAAGCCTCCGCAAACTACTCATTAGAGAACCAAAGATTAAAAATCGCCAACTTTTTACCGGCTGGTGCGTAACATAAGCAGGTGGATCAGCGGCGGATTTTGCCGGCGACAGGCCGGTTCCAAATCTCTTTTCCGTCGCGGGGGATAAATCACAATCGGCCTTATTTGGCGCCCGCCGGAATCGGTTTCCGCTGGGGAGTCCATGGTGGCATCCGGGGAGGGACGAATCATGATGGTCAATTGGATGAATCGAATGCGCAGGATCGGCATGCTGGCGGTCGCTGGCTGCCTGGGTTGGGCCGGTATGAGCTCGGTGAATGCCCAAGGCCCGGGCATGGGCATGCCCAAAGGTGGCATGGGTGGAATGGGCATGTCCAAAGGTGGAATGTGTATGCCCAAAGGCGGCATGGGTTGCTGCGGCATGGAAATGGGTATGGGCCGCGGCATGCCCAAAGGTACTATGCCCGGAATGGGAATGCGCCCACCCGGCATGGAAATGGGTGGTATGGGTATGGGCCGCGGCATGCCCAAAGGCGTTATGCCCGGAATGGGAATGCGTCCACCCGGCATGGAGATGGGTGGCATGGGAATGCCCCCCGGAATGGGAATGGTACAACCGGGAGGCGTTGGTGGCCCGGGGGTCCTGCGCCCGGGCATGGATTTCGGAGCCATCAACGGGCAGAAAAACCCCAATCAGAAAAACTTGGCTCAGGCGAACAAGAACCAAGCCCGGCAGAGAAAGGATGATCTGAACGACAATCAGGTCCAGCGCGCTCTACAGGAAAGGGCCAAGGCCATTCAGGCTCAGAAAGACCGCAAGCAGGGAGAGGGCGAAGCCAACAACAAATAAACCCCATCCGCAGGAATGAAAAAAGCAGGCCGGCGTACCTTCCTGTCGCCGGCCTGCTTCATTTCCACAACTTGTCCAGATTGGGCGGGCCGTGGAACCGTTTGCGCTGCCAGCCAAACCAGATGATGAGCAGCAGCGCCACAAACCCCGCCAACAGGTAACCCGCCTCCTCGTTGGGAGGCGCGGTGCCCAGAAAGACCAGCAACACGCAGCCCGCGATCGCCACCACCGACAAAGGGTGGTACCACGCCCTCAGATTCCAGGGTCCCCAAGCCACATGCCGGTGGACGATCAGGCCGGAGATCGTGGGCATCGCATAGGAGATGTACAAGAAGATCGTCGTCACCAGCGTGATGGTTGCGTACACCGGCGTGTGCCATGTGAAGGCCAGGGAGCCGATCGTCAGAACCCAGATGGCTGGGCCGGGCACACCGTTGCTGTCCACCCTCCGCAGCCAACCGGAGGCCGGCAGCCCACCGTCCCGCGCGAAGGCGTACACCATGCGCGACGCCGAGGTGACTGTGGCCAGCCCGCACAGATACTGTGCCAGCGCGATGCCCGCCACCAGTGCGCGCGCCTGCCAGGTCGGCAGATCGGTGAACAGCGTGCTGAAGAATGCCCCGGACCCGGCACGCGCCGCCTGATCCATGTCGGGGATGGCCAGCACCGCCGCGCACAGCATTATCCAACCAAACACGCCCGACACGATCACCGACCGGACAATCCCGCGCGGCACTTGCCGCGAAGCGCCAATGGTTTCCTCCGCCGTATGCGCCGAGGCGTCAAACCCGGTAATCGTGTAGAGCGG
>CAWUOE010000449.1:0-3396 GCA_963923355.1 uncultured Gemmataceae bacterium
CCCTAGCCTCGGTTGCCCAACCTGTGGTAGCCCCGGCCCCATTGGTGGCACCAGCGACGCCTGTTGCCATCACTCCAGCCGCAGCCGCTGCCAACCTTGGCCCTATTTCCGCAAGTCCTGGCACGCGAAGGTTGGCGCGCGAACTGGGTGTGGACCTGCACCGGGTCAACCCCACAGCCAAACACGGTCAGGTAACCGAAGAGGACCTGAAGAATTACGTTCGCCAGGCCCTGTCCGCGGGCGGTGGCGGAGGTGGTGCCCCTGTGGCTCCGCCCCTGCCCCGATTCGAGGATCTGGGGCCAGTGGAACGTGTGCCGATGATGGCCATTCGTCGGGCTACCGCCAAGCAAATGGCCCTGGCATGGTCGCAAATTCCGCATGTCACCCAAAACGACCAAGCGGATGTGACGGATTTGGAAGAGTTCCGCCGGTCCCAGAGCGCCGCGAGCAAGGGGCCTAAATTGACGGTGACCGCCTTTGCCCTGAAAGCGGCCTCAATCCTGCTGAGGGAATTCCCGACTTTCAATGCTAGCATTGATACACAGAACAACCAGATCGTGCTGAAGAAATTCATCCATATCGGCATCGCGGTGGACACTGAGGCGGGATTGCTGGTGCCGGTGGTGAAGGACGTGGACAAGAAGTCGGTGCATGAACTGGCTGCCGAGGTAACCTCGATTGCCGAGCGGGCGCGGAGCAAGAAGCTGGATGCCGCCGAGCTTTCAGGCGGAACCTTCACAATCACCAACCTGGGTGGTATTGGTGGCACCGGCTTTACCCCTATCGTCAATTGGCCTGAGGTAGCCATCCTGGGTGTCTCACGCGGGCGGATGGAACCGGTTCTGAAAAATGACCAGTGGGTGCCTAGGTTGATGGTGCCACTATCGCTCAGCTACGACCACCGAATCATCGACGGCGCGGCAGCCGCGCGGTTTTTGCGCCGCATGGCCGACCTGCTGGAGCAGCCGATGCACATGCTGCTGCACGCCTGACCGTGCAGCCAGCCGGCACCAATACCCGGCGGGCCGGTGGTTTTCCGCCGGCCCGCTTAGCTAAATCAGGGAATTTTGCATTGCAGGGGGAGACACCCGATGGAAGTGATCAAGGCACAGGTTGTGGTGATCGGGGCAGGTCCTGGCGGATACGCCGCGGCATTTTTGGCAGCAGACAAGGGCATGAAAACGGTCCTCGTGGATGCTTCTCCGCGCATGGGTGGCACCTGCTTGCAGGTCGGGTGCATTCCGTCCAAGGCTGTGCTGCATGTGGCAAAAGTGATCAACGAGGCTAAAGAGGCGAGCCATTTCGGCGTCAGCTTCGGGGCTCCCAAGATCGACATCAACGGAGTGCGGGGCCACTGGCAGAAGGTAGTGGAAAACCTCACCCGCAACCTGGCCATGCTGCGCGATGCGCGGAAGATCCAGTTTGTTAACGGCCGGGGTACCTTCCTGGACGCCAACACCCTCGTAGTGGACGGGAAAACGCAAATTGTTTTCGAACACGCGGTGATCGCCACCGGTTCCAGTCCGGCAATGCCACCGCTTTTCCAGATAGGTTCTTCCCGGGTGATGGATTCCACCGGGGCTTTGGCTTTGGAGGATATTCCGGCCAAGCTGCTGGTTGTCGGAGGAGGATACATCGGTCTGGAGATGGGCACGGTTTATTCTGCCTTGGGAAGCAAGGTTTCCGTGGTGGAAATGACCGATGGCCTTCTTCCTGGTGCCGATCGGGACCTGGTCGCTCCCCTGGCCAAACGGTTGGCAAGCCAGTTCGACAAAATTCTGCTGAAAACAAAGGTCACCAAGCTGGAAGAGGTTGGCAAGACCATCCGTGCCACTTTGGAGGCCGCGGACGGCACCTCCAGCCTGGAGACATTCGACCGGGTGCTGATTTCCGTGGGTCGAAGGCCGAACACCCGGGATATGGGACTGGAGAAGGCTGGCATCACCCTGGACTCGAAGGGATTCATACCGACCGACGATCAGCGGCGTTCTGTGGTGCCTCATATCTACGCCATCGGTGATGTGGCTGGTGAGCCGATGCTGGCGCACAAAGCCACCTACGAGGGGAAGGTGGCGGTGGAGGCCCTGTGCGGCGAACCGGTGATATATGACGCCAAGGCGGTGCCCGCTGTTGTCTTCACCGACCCTGAAATTGCCTGGGCCGGCCTGACCGAAAGTGATGCGGAGAAGAATAAAATCCCCTACAAGAAACTGCGTTTCCCTTGGGCAGGCAGCGGGCGCGCCATGACGCGTGGGCGCACCGAGGGCATGACCAAGATCCTGATCGATCCTGCCAATGACCGGGTGCTGGGAATAGGTTTGGCAGGGATCGATGCCGGCGAGATGATCGGTGAGGCGATGCTGGCGATCGAAATGGGCGCCACGGCCCGGGATTTGGCCCTGACGATGCATGCGCACCCGACGCTTTCTGAAACCCTGATGGAGGCAGCCGAAGCCGCGCATGGCCATCCGACCCATGCCATGCCAGCCAAACGCTGAACCGGCCCTGACGGAATGATGCCATGATCAAACCCATCACCCCACAGACTCCGTGGATGCGGCAAATTGCCGCGGCCCGGCACCTGCTGGTGGTGGAGTTTTGGTCAGCCTTGGCGTTATTTTTGGCACCCGCCGGAATGCTGCTGGTTTGGTTTGCCGCCCCGGTGCGGCAGCCAACTCGACTGGACGGAATCCCGTGGCCTCCCACCGACGATTGGCTGCAGATTTTCCTGATGCCCCTGATGGCTCTGGCTCTTTTGGTTGGCTTGGGGGTTTGGGGTTTGTTGAATTCCCTGGACTTCGGTAGGCCCAGGTGGTGCTGGGCTTTGGCGGGGTTTTTGGCTTGGTTGGCCGCCGGCTATTGTTTCCCATCGGTTGGTCAACTGCCCTCCTTTCTTTCGAGCTTCGCCGAGCGCCGCGGGGCCTTAGTGCTTTATTTTTGGTTGATGGGTCAGGGGGCATTCCACCTGGCATGGCCTAGGCCAAGCGTGCACTCACCCGGCATGGAGAACCGATTGCCGACAGCCTTGATCCTGGCGATGACCTGCTGGATTTGCGGAGTGTGCTTTTGGGCCCTTGGTTACTGGCTTCAGGTGGATCAGGCGTTGGACCAAGCCATATTCCCATACATGCAGTTGACCTTGCTTTGTTTTGTGGGTGCCATCACGGAGGGCTTGGGACTGCTCTGGCGTTATAGGCGTCTGAGGGCTTGGGCTGGCTATAACCTGACACGCGAGGTGGTTATTAGTCCCAGTGCCGGCTGATCTGCACAGCATCGTCTTTGGGAAGTTGGTTGACGATTATCATGTAGCTGGCCTGTTGATTTCGATTTTTCCCCGGCGCATGCATTTTATTGCCTTGGATTTGAAGGGTATTGCAAAGCCTCTCTAGGGCTTTG
>CAWUOE010000450.1:0-3389 GCA_963923355.1 uncultured Gemmataceae bacterium
CCCGTTTTCGCCACCGTCCTATCGGTGGTCGTGATGCTGGTTGGCGGCGTGGCCTACCTTCGGCTGCCGCTTGCCCAATACCCCGAGGTTGTTCCCCCGGTGGTGCAGGTCACCGCGACATTTCCCGGAGCGAACGCACGCACCGTGGCAGAGACGGTGGCTGCGCCTTTGGAGCAGGAAATCAACGGCGTGGAGAAGATGTTGTACATCAACTCCCGTTCCACCAACGACGGGCGCATGGTCCTGGATGTCACCTTCCAAGTGGGCACCGACCTCGACATGGCCCAAGTGCTGGTTCAAAACCGGGTATCGGCTGCGCTCGCCCGTTTGCCGGAAGAGGCGCGGCGCCAGGGCGTGGTGACCAAGAAACGTTCACCCAGCATTCTGTTGTGTGTGAACCTGGTTTCTGATGTGAATCCATCCACAGGAAAGGAACTCTACGACCAGTTATTTTTGGGGAACTATGCCACGACCCGCATCAACGAAGCCCTTGCCCGAATCGAAGGAGTTGGAAGCGTAGAGCCTTTCGGGAATCGCGATTTTTCCATGCGGGTTTGGCTGGACCCGGACAAGATGGCATCCCGCAACCTGGTGCCTTCGGATGTCCTCGAAGCCATCCGCGACCAGAATGTCCAAGTGGCGGCCGGTGGGCTGGGACAGCCTCCGGCACCGGCTGGCACGCCGTTTGAAATGGTGCTCAAAGCACGCGGGCGCCTGACCACCGAGGAGGAATTCGAGCGAATCATCCTGAAGACCGGTAGCACCACCACGCAGGCAGTCTACCTTGCCGACGTGTTGCGGGATTCGGAATATCTGGTCTCAGTGGATTCCAAATCCATGGAGGCCGCAGGCCTGACCATTGACACGCTCGACAAGGTGCTTGACGAAGCTGGACACCTTTCTGTTCCGGTCGCAGGCAAAGCCGGCCAACTGCGCCTGAAGAGCGCCTCCACTTCCCCCTGGGCCATCCGGATTCCAACTCCCAAAAGCGGAACAGTGCCCCTGCGCGATCTGCTCACCCATCCCGGCGGATTGACCACCCTATCCAGGGGCGTGGAGTTGGGAGCCAAAAGCTACACGGTGAACAGCTATCTGGACGGCAGGGAATCCGTCTGCGTTGCCATTTACCAGCAGCCGGGCTCCAACGCGGTGAAAACCGCGAAGCAGATCAAGGAGACGATGGAAAAACTGAAGGCTGATTTCCCACCAGGAATGGACTTCAAAATCGTTTATGACACCACGGTTTTCATCGAGGAATCGATCAACACGGTTTATCACACCCTTTTCGAGGCGATGGTCCTGGTTTTGCTGGTGGTGATCGCCTTCCTGCAGGACTGGAAGGTCACCATCCTTCCGATGATCGAAGTGCCCGTCTCCCTGGTTGGCACTTTCGCGATCATGGCGCTTTTGGGATTCAGCCTGAATAATCTGTCGCTTTTCGGATTGGTGCTCGCGATCGGCATCGTGGTCGATGACGCCATCGTGGTGATCGAGAATGTCGAGCGGTGGATCGCCAAGGGATATGAACCCAAAGAGGCCGCCCGCCGGGCCATGGATGAGACCACCGGCGCGGTGCTGGCCATCGCCATCGTGCTGGCGGCGGTGTTCGTGCCTACCGCCTTCCTGTCGGGAATCAGCGGACAATTTTTCCGCCAGTTCGCCCTCACCATCGCCGGGTCGACCTTGATCAGCGCCATGAACGCGCTGACCATGACACCTGCCCGGTGCGCCCTGATCATGAAACCCCACAACCACCATGGGCCCCGTGAAGCCCCACTCCCCCTTTGGGCGATGCCACTGGTAGGGGTTTTGGTCGGCTGGTTTTTCCTGGGGGGCTTTCCCGGTGGGCTCGCCCCGCAACTGGCCCCGTGGGGAAAACCCATCGCCGGGACAGTCGGGTTGTTGGCGGGAATTGCGATGATCCGACCGGTCAATGCCGCGCTGCTTGTTTTTTTCCAATGGTTCAATGCAATCATTGGCGGAGCCATGGAAGGTTATGCGGCTCTCGTGGGTTGGCTGGCCCGGCGAGCCATGATTCTAGCCGTGGTCTATCTACTTTTGCTCGCGTTCACCGGCTGGGGTTTCAGTCGCCTGCCGACCGGCTTCATTCCGGAGCAAGACAAAGGCTACCTGTTGATGGCGGTGCAAATGCCTGAAGGCTCCAGCCTGGGCCGCACCGACGAATTCATCCGCAAGGTTGAACAACTGGTCCGTCAAGACCCCGCCGTGGACCACGCATTGGCCCTGCCCGGGTTCTCCCTGCTGGATAGTTCGAACATCTCGGAAGCAGGCGCACTGTTTGTGATCCTGAAACCCTTTGAGGAGCGTGGCAAGAACCAGACTTGGTCCGCCTCAGCAACCCAGCGGCGTTTGGCAGCGAAAGCCGGTGAGGAGTTGGACGGAATAGCCTTGGTTTTCGGCGCACCCCCGGTTGACGGATTGGGTAGTACTGGCGGATTCAAGCTCCAGGTGGAGGATGTTGCTGGCGTTGGCCCCGAGGCCCTGGCGCAGGCTGTGCGCGACATGGAGAAGGCAGCGGTTACTGAGCCCAAGCTTTCGGGTTTGATGAGCACTTATTCCACGTCACAACCCCAATACTTCCTTGAATTTGACCGGGAAAAGGCGCGAACCAGCGGCGTGAGCCTGGACAACATCTTCTCCGCCCTGAGCACCTATTTGGGCGGCATGTATGTGAATGACATCACCCTTTACGGGCGCAACTGGCAAGTGAATGTTCAGGCCGACGCCAAATTCAGGCTGCGCAAGGAGGATTTGCGTCTGCTGCAGGTGCGCAATTCCGCCGGGAAAATGGTGCCGCTTGGCACCCTGCTGACGGTTGTGGACGACAGCGGTCCGGCGATGGCTTCCCGCTACAACCTTCGTTTGGCAGCCAGCCTGAATGGCGCCCCGGCCCCGGGCGTCAGTTCCAGTCAGGCCATGGCAGCCGTGGAAAAAATGGCCCGGGAAAACCTGGGAGGTGGTATGGCCATCGAATGGACGGAGCTGTCACTTTTGGAACGATTGGCAGCCCAGGACTGGATCAACCTGTTGATTTTTCCGCTAGGCGTCATCTTTGTTTACTTGGCATTGGCGGCACAGTACGAGAGTTACACCCTACCCATAGCCATCCTGCTCATTGTGCCCATGTGTCTGCTATCCGCGTGGCTTGGGCTGGTATACACCGGTTTGGCCAATGACCTGTTTGTCCAGATCGGCCTGGTGGTGCTGGTGGCCCTTGCCGCCAAAAATGCCATTCTCATTGTGGAGTTCGCCAAACAATTGGAAGATACAGGCAAATCAAGGAATGACGCGGTGGTAGAGGCGTGCAAGATGCGCCTGCGCCCCATCCTGATGACCTCCCTCGCCTTTATCCTTGGGGTGGTTCCGCT
>CAWUOE010000451.1:0-3373 GCA_963923355.1 uncultured Gemmataceae bacterium
ATGAGTGATTTTGTGATCTACCGTCAGGAAAGCATTTCCAAGATCCGCGAGCAGGATGAGTCGGTTCAGTTGAAGGCCGGGATCATCATCGACTCAGCGCTCAAGGGATACCTTTCTGGTAAAATGGTTAACGTGGTTCATGGAGGAAAAAACTTTCTGTTCGACTTGGTTGCCTGCACGGCCTTGGTGAAAAACGGTGCTGTTTACCTTGCTGGTGTGATCTACAACCAAAAGAAGAAAGAGCACGAACTGAATGCCGATAAGAAACTTTTCATCCGTGCGCTGAAGATAGACCGCATTGAGACCCTGCAGGTAACGGAAATGGTCTCCCAGTTCACCCGCAAGGCACTTGGTGAGCTGGCGTTCATTGTGACCAGCAACGATGGCGCCTTCCTGACTGGATCTGAAAAAAGAATACACGCCGTTCTCAAGGTCAATCCCAACTACCGATATTTCGAGGAATCACTCGCATTCACCGACGCCCGACGACTTTCCACCGAGGAACTGCAAAAAATCGGCCAACCCAAGGAGGCCTCATGTTACCTGGTTCGAAATACGAATGACCAGCACCTGGTAAACGAGGTCATCAAGTCCAGGGGAAATGTCATTGTGCTAGGTCCCTCTGAAAAAGCTGAAATGGTGGCCGTGGAAGCAAAACGAATGCTCGAAGCCCTGACCCTGCATGAACCAATCGGGATCGCTCAAATTCAGGGCGCCCCCCGCCTTCCCGGCGCCGATCATCTAGTTGGCCACTCCCCGCTGTCCAGTCATCAACTTCGTTGGCTGCTCAATAGGGAGTAACCGCCGCGTCTTCCGGGGTAACCACCACAACCTTCCCCCAAGGGACCTCTCCATGGTTTGGTGGGCAAACCCAGATGACAGGATACGGTGGTCTTCGTTCAGGGAAAATGCTTTCAAGGTCGGTGAGTCCCACGAAAAGGTCCGGGGTTTCTCCCCTGTGGATATGGTCGAATACCGGCCGATGGTCCGTACCCCCGCCACCTTTTGCGGTACCCGCTGCCAGCCATCGGGAAACTTCGTCTGGCTTAATGACTTCGCGCACGGCGCTATCGGCCGAAATCACCTCAATCTCCCCGGCAAGGCCCGCTATGGTCCTGATCTCAGCGATCACCAGGCCCAGGGTTTCCAGGGTCATGCTGCCTGAAGTGTCGACAGCAACTACAATTCTTCCTATGCATTCGCCCGTTCTGCCCGGGACGAAGGCACCGGCAGAAAGCCATCTTCTATCTGGCCTCGACCACGAATGCTCATCGGCGCCCAGGGTTGTTTCGATGTGCCTCCGAAGAACCGACCGCCAATGAATCCTCGGCTTGGCGGAAATGTAATGACGGGCGATTTCGCCCGGAATTGAACCTCTACGCCCCGAGGCCTCATGGTGGGCGATAGCTGCACGGATCATTCGTCCGATCTTTCTCAAATCATCTTCGGTAAGGTTGTCCGGCAGGTGGATGTCTATTCCCCCGCCGTGATCAACCGCCCCAATCGCGCCTGTTCCCTCCCCAGAGCCTTCACCGTCTTCCGAAAGCTCCAGCTCAACAGGGCCTGATCCCCGGTTCTGGCGAAAATCCGGGTCATCCAGCAGATGTTCATAGATTGTTTCCGCGGGCATGCCATCGAATTTGGCGTCGAGCAGAATTCCCGGAATGGGGTCGTAACTGTGCCTTAGACCATTACCGATCGCATACACGATCCGGTTGATGGTGTAATCGGTGGCGCAGTTCCAGAGCAGATGGTTGCGCCCCCGCCTTCGGCCGAAACTTGCCTGCACATGGTGGCAGACCTCGTGCAGGAGCACGAAACCAAGTTGGCGCATGGTCAGAGTTGAGGTCTCCGACGGGTTGAAATAAATGTTCAGCTTGCAGTCGGTCGCCGCGATCGAGGGAAGCGACTCAACCGGTTTGATTCGGCACTGAGCCAGCAGGAATCCCCAAAAAGGGTGTTTTTCCAATAGATCCATGCGGATGGCCGAAATGCGGGCCTTTTCATCTTGAGCAAGGCTCAACGGAACATCTCCATCCGAAGCGCGGCCAGTTTGCTCGCCGACTTCCTGAAGCCGGTTTCGGCCTTGAGCAATGACACCAAGGCCGTATCCCGCCAGATCCTCCTCAGAAGGAGGTATTGGTATTCGGCATCAAGGCCGTTGGAAAAGATAAATTTGGCGAGGTTCCGGGCTCTGGTTTTGTCCAGCGGGCCACCAGGTCCGGTCACCCACGACCCGACGGCGAAAACCGCGGCGTATTGAAACGATGGCTCCTGGTTCTCACCGGCGTTGAAATCGATCATCTCACCTTCGTTGATGATCCGTTCCGGGTCCACCCGACCGTACAGGTCGAGCCAGGCGCGGAAATCCTCCGCAGCGGCGGTGCCGACGCAGGCACCCACAGCGTCCATTATCAGGTCTTCTGGCACCCCCGGGATAATCTTGGCAGCCATCGCCCATGTCCTGGGCGATGGGAACGCCGCGTCGCCCAGGTTTTTGTATAGAGCCTCGTTTCCTTTGGAGGCGATGAATCCCAACACCCGGTCATCGAGACCTTCCTTTTCGGCCCAGGTCATCCATGATTGGTGGTCGATTCGCATGGTCAGGTGGGCGAAACGGTTGGCGAGGGCGCTCGAAAGCTCGGAGACTATCGCCTTGTCATCGGGGAGGTTCCCCGCAGCCATCACAACGGTTCCAGGGTGAAATTTGTGCGGACCCACCCGTCGTTCCAGCACGATCTGATAGGCGGCGGCCTGGTGGAGTCGGGTGACCGCCGCGTTGATTTCATCGAGAAAAATGAACCTCGCATTCTCGGTGGCATCGAGCACCCAGTCGGGCGCCACCAGACACAGCTTCGACGGACCCGCTGACTGCCCCTGGTTCGGGAAGTAGACCCCGGATATATCCGCCGGATCTCTTTGAGCCAGTCGAATATCGATCATCTGCAATCCCAGGTCCGCCGCGATGCTCGCGGCCAAGGCGCTTTTTCCAACACCCGGGTTGCCACGCACCAGAACGGAAACACCGGCCCTGAGCATCGGCAGGGCCAGTTGGCGGCATTGCTCCCAGGAGTGGCCGAGAAGCATTTCGGCAGCGGCCGCCGCTTCCCCCTCATCCGCCTGTCCCGTCAATCTTGATTTTCTCATGGTTGTCCTTTTCTCAGTTCAGAAGCAGGTCAAGAATTTGACATTTCAGCGATTCGTTAAGCATCGCGACCGCAATGGCGTGCTTGCACCACCCGCCCAGACTCACCCCGCGATGGGTATGGTCTGGGCAGGAGCAGTAGGGTTCCAGGCTCCAGTCCTCATGGAACACCACCTCATACTTTTTGGAGCTCCTGGTCAGGCTTGTCAGGAGGAATTTCATTGTGGA
>CAWUOE010000452.1:0-3348 GCA_963923355.1 uncultured Gemmataceae bacterium
CGGTGGTGGCGGCGGCAATGGCATGGCAGGCAGATTTGGGTCCAGGGATGGTGGTATTGGATCCCATGTGCGGGGCAGGAACCCTGCTGGGCGAGGCCCGTTTGATGCTGCAAAGCCAGGGCCGGGGTAAATTGCGGCTTCTCGGCGGGGATGTGGATCTGGAGGCCATTGAAACTGCTCGGCTGAACCTGAGGGCCCTCGGGGGTGCAGACCTGTTCCGCTGGGATGCAAGGGGTTTGCCTTTTGGTGACCACACCGTCGATCGCGTGCTTTGCAACCTTCCATTCGGAATCACCTACGGGGTGGGGGATGACTTGGGGGCCCTCTACACCCGTGCTTTCAGGGAAATTCGGCGAGTATTGCGCACCAAGGGTTTGGCGGTCCTCCTGACCAGCGAGGCCGCCACCGCCAGGGAAGCCGCAGCCGCGGTTCAACTGAAACCGTCCGCCAGCACGAGGGTTCGCATGCTGGGGCAGCCAGCCACCATGCTGACTTTGCGCCCGATTTGATTAGGATTTAAAGCAGGTTGAACCCGTTAACGATTTTCCCCTCAAGGCGTCGTTCACCCGTTCCGAATGAGAGTTTCGCATGGCCAGCCCAACCCTGACTTGTCCCCACTGCTCGTCGGTACTGCGCCCGGCCAACCCGGTCGCGGCCGGCAAGAAGGTGCGCTGCCCGAAGTGTGCGGAAACCTTCACGGCTGGCGGTGAGCCCGAAGCATCCCCCAAACCCAAACCCGCCCCGGTCACGGAGGAGGACGAGGATTCCAAGCTTTATGGCATGGTTTCCGACCCCGACGAGGAGCAGCAGGAGGACCCCCGGGACAAGAAAAAGGGCAAGAAAAAGCCGAAGAAGCCAGAGATCAACTACGCGCAGGACAACTCGCTGAAGGATTTCCGCGGGCCCGCGGTGGAACTGCTCACCAAGCCCTGCAACAACATGATGTTCCACTGCACCCTGGTATTGTTGCTCGGGATCACCAGTTTCGTGATGGGTGGCTGGCCCTTCGTTTTTCAGGACAGCCTGCTGCCGCCCAAGGACGCCTTGAAGGAATTCCTTGGCAAAAAACTGGAGGAGGAATCCGCCAACAAGGGCGGTGGCAGTCAGTGGAAAAACATGCAAAAGGCCCTGGAGCTGGACAGCGTGATGTGGCCCATTCCGCTCGACAAGAACGGCAAGAAAATGTACGAGCCCGACTACGGCAAAACGGAAATGCCGCAGGAAGCCGCGGACGCCGCGCGGGAGTTCATGCGCCGCAGTGAACTTCCCACCCGGTTGATGTGGGTCGCCACCAGCCTTTTCATCATGGTCTGGACATTTACCTTGCTGGTCGGCACGGTGAAAATCCTCAACCTGGAATCCTACCGGTGGGGTATAGCAACCGTGGTGATGTGCTTCATCCCGGTCAATTGCCTCACGCTACTGACACTGATCTGGAAGCGGTATGAGGACATGGACTTCTATTACTTCCCGGTCCTGGTCCTTCCCATCACGGCTATTTTCTCGGTTTTGTTCGGCGTTTGGCTCTGGGTCACCCTGAAGGATGACCGGGTGTACCAAGGCTTCCTGTTCAAGGGTTCCGACCAAAAGCAGGACAAGGAAGACTGATTTCCTCGAAATCGATCAATCACTTCCTTTCCACCATTTCCAAGCCTTCCGGGGCATGGAAAGGCCGGCAAGGATTCGGTGCCTCCAGGAGGCATCGTGCCCGGAAACAAGCATCGCCTTGAGCAACTCATTCATGTCATTGGCCACATTGCCTCCCTGAGCCACAAGGCCCAGGTGAGGCCGAAATCCCCACCACCCGGAGGCCGCTTGAAAAAACACCCGGGGCACGGTCATTTCAAGCAAGCCCTCGGCACCCTGGGTACATCCCCAGCCGCTCTCGCCCCGCGCCACAATCGGCGTGGAAGGATGACCCAAAGCGATCACAACCTCATTGATGGAGATATTCGGACTGCGCAATTGGGATGCGACTCTGCGGGCATTATCTTTTTTCCCCCCGAAAACCGAGGACCCCAGACTGTATGGGCAATTCTCTTCCAAGGCGACCAAATGGTCGTCACTCGGGGCTCCCATAAGGCAGAGAACCGGAGCGAAAAGCGCCTCCCTGGCTATCCGCATTTCGGGCCGAACATCCCCCAAGACCAACGGTGGACAAGCGTCCGCAGCCTGCATCCAGTCGGGTTCTCCTCCCACCCAACGCGCCCCCTGACTGACAGCCTCCCGGGCGAGGGCAATGGCTTTTTGTCCCTCGGGCGGTCTGACCAAACGGAAGGGTGACACGCCCCGGACCATTGGCAGGAGGTGGGCCTCCACCTTCTCGAGTACCGGATAACTGGCAAGAATCCGACGCGTTGCAACGCAGGTTTGGCCATGATTGACCAAGGCACCAAACCATGCCGATTTGGCCACCAATGCGGGATCAGCGTCCGCCAAGGCGAGGAGAGGATCGCAACCGGAAAGCTCCAGAGTGGAGCTGACTAGTCTTTCCGCTGTGGCCCCGGCAACCATTCGACCCACGGAGGAACTTCCCGTGAAAACCACATGATCGATTCCGCCGGCCACCAAGGCGGACCCGAATTCCCTTTGGTGTGGAAGGACCTGAAAAATCCCCGAAGGCAAACCTGTTTCCAATACCAATGAAGCCAGTAGGGCTGAGCAACGGGGCGCCACTTCCGAGGGCTTGAACAAAACGACGTTTCCCGCCACCAACGCCTGCAGAATCTGCACCCCGGACAGGCAGTAAGGGTAGTTCCAGGTTCCAATTACCCCCACCACTCCGCGGGGATGGCGCTCCACCCAAGTCCGGGAGCCGAAAAACATCCAGGGTGTGTCTGAAAGTTTCACTTTCCGGATAGACAGGATTGAGACACTTCGCTTGACAAGAAATCGACAGGCTTCCGCGAGCGGCAGGATATCCCCGGAAAGGGTGATCTGCTCCTCTTTGCCCAATTCTTCTCTTGCTACCCTGCACCATTCGTCAGCCTTGCCGGGCAACAGGCCACGAAACTTGCTGATGATCCGCAACCGTTCAGCGATGGTTTGCCCCGCCCATGCGCGCTGGGCACTACGTGCCTGATGGACCATGGCCCGAACTTGGGTTTCCGGACAATCGGCCTGTTTACTTGCTTGTTGAGTTTCCATGTTTAAATCTTACTTGAACCTAGAAAGGACGCGCCGGGCAGGCCTAAGCAGTGAAAACATCACCTTCCCCGGCTGAGCTTCCATGGGCCGGATGGCTCAAAGGCCTCAAAGGTACCGGGGGACGCCTGAAAACCGTCCCCGAGGATTTTCTGGTTCGGGAAATCCCCGCCTACGAACCTGTCGGCGAAGGCGAATTCATTT
>CAWUOE010000453.1:0-3340 GCA_963923355.1 uncultured Gemmataceae bacterium
GCAGCAGCTTGTGGAAAGCGGGGTGGCCGAAGGTGCGCTCATCGTGGCCCCAGGCGGTGTAGAAGACGCGGCCCTTGCCCTCCTGGCGCACCCAGGTCCAGGGCTCCTCGCCGGATCCTTCCTTGCGGGTTTCGAGGACCGTGCGCCCCTCGGTGTTGTGCTTGTGGTGGACATAGGTCTCATCCCAGCTCTCGAACGGCTTGAGGCCTTTCAGGATGGGGTGGCCTGGTTCCTTGACGATGGTGGTGAAGGTTCCGGTGCCGTGACGCTGGAACTGGGCACCGACCAGGCGGATATATTCGGGCGAATTGAGGAAGCAGTAGGAGGCACAGTGTACTGGCACAAATCCCTTGCCTGACTGCACAAAGTCCAGCAGGGCCTTCTCCTGCTCCGGCTCGATTTTGGCGTGGTTGGCATAGACCATCAGGGCATCGTATTTCGCCAGGGTTTCCGGATTGAGGACCTTGGCATCCCCGGTGTACTCCAGGCGGATGGGTTCCTTGGACCACGCGGAGGCCAACTGACGGTAACGGAGGGCGGGCTGGTGATGCCCGTTATCCCCCAGGAACAGGACCCGAACGGGTTGTGAGGGGGCGGGATCAGCGCCGGGGCCAACGATCCAGGCAGAAAGCAACAGGGAGAGGAACATAATCCACCTCGACAGGGCTTTTTCCAACCATTCGAACCGGAGACGCCGTCTGGAGGATATCCAGCTCGGCGGCGGGAAGGCCGGCCTTCCCAAGTTTCAGCAGTGCAACCATCCACCCCCGAGCACGAGGCACAGGGGTGGGCACCCCCCAACGGAGGTCAGATGTACTGGTTGATGATGTTCTCGAGCATTTCCTGGCGACCCGACTCGTTCGGCTCGAGGGCGGACTTGCCCAGAACATATTTCTCAAGGGACTCGAAGCTGGCCTTGCCAGCCTCAATCTCGGCGCCCACGCCTGAATCGTAGGAGCGGTAACGGTTCTTGAGGAAGTCCTTGAGGACGCCGTCCTTGCGGATGGCGGCGGCGATCTTGGCACCGCGGGCGAAGGCGTCCATGCCGCCGATGTGGGCGTGGAACAGGTCGACCGGCTCGAAGCTCTCGCGGCGAACCTTGGCATCGAAGTTGACGCCGCCGGGAGTGAGGCCGCCCTGTTCGAGGATGACCAGCATGCACTGGGTGGTGAGGTAGATGTCGGTGGGGAACTGGTCTGTGTCCCAACCGAGCAGCGGGTCGCCGGTGTTGGCGTCGATGCTGCCGAGGGCCCCCTGGATGCGGGCGTATTCCAGCTCGTGCATCATGGTGTGGCCGGCCAGGGTGGCGTGGTTGGTCTCGATGTTCATCTTCACATGATCCATCAGACCGTACTGCCGGCAGAAATTGAGGCAGGCGGCGACATCGAAGTCGTACTGGTGCTTGGTGGGTTCCTTGGGCTTGGGTTCGAAGAGGAACTGGCCCTTGAAGCCGATCTTCCTGGCGTAATCGACCGCCATGTGCATGAACTTGGCCAGGTGGTCTAGCTCACGCTTCATGTCGGTGTTGAACAGGTTGTGGTAGCCCTCGCGGCCACCCCAGAAGACATAGTTCTCGCCACCCAATTCATGGGTGACCTCGAGCGCCTTCTTCACCTGGGCGGCGGAGTGGGCGAAGACATCGGCGTTGCAGCTTGTGGCCGCGCCGTGCATGAAGCGAGGGTTTGAAAACAGGTTGGCGGTGCCCCAGAGGAGCTTGATGCCGGTGCGCTGCTGGGCGGCCTTGAGGGCCTTGACAACCGCATCGAGATTCTTGTTGGACTCGGCAAGGGTCTTGCCTTCGGGTGCCACATCGCGGTCGTGAAAGGCGTAGAAGGGGCAGCCAAGCTTCTCGATGAATTCAAACGCGACATCGACGCGTTTGACGGCGTTCTCGACGGATTCGGAACCATCATCCCAGGGGCGAAGGAGGGTGCCCGGGCCGAACGGATCGCTGCCGGAACCGCGGAAGGTGTGCCAGTAGCAGACGGTGAAGCGAAGGAGATCCTTCATCTTCTTGCCTTCCACCACTTCCTCAGGGTTGTAGTGGCGGAACGCGAGAGGATTCTTGCTGGCGGGGCCTTCGTACTGGATCTTGCCGATGCTGGGGAAATGACTCATCGAAACGCTCCTGAACTTTCTTGAACCTGGAGAGGAAAGGGGTGCCGGTGGCTGACACCTGCACCCGCGGAAAACTAGGCGAGGGTGAACTTTGGCAGGTGGACGATCTTGCCGCCCTGCTCGGTGGACTGGTGGGCGCAGATGCCGACGCAGGTCCAGTTGGCGGACTGGACGGCATTGGGCCACGGGTCGCGGTTGTCGGAGAGGGCGCTGAGGAACTCGTTCACCAAGTGGGGGTGGGAACCGCCGTGGCCACCGCCCTGGATGAACGACAGGTGGTCGGCATCCTGGATGGACTTGGTGAACATGCGGATAGGCTCGGGCAGCAGGTGCGCAAAATCGGGTACCTCGACCTTGCTGGCGATCTCATGCTCGGGCTTCTTGGCGGTGTGCATGACATGGGGCTCACCCTCGACCAGCGCCCACTCGAAGCTCTTTTTGGTGCCGTAGACATCGAAGCTTTCGCGGTACTGGCGCGCGGTATCGAACAGGAAGCGCCAGATATGCGCGCTGATGTCAGAGTCCTTGATCTTGATGTGGCAGGATTCGACGGCGTGTTTGTTACCAGACTTTTTGGCCAGGTCCTCGCGGATGGTGCCGGACCCGAAGCAACTGACATACTCGGCCACGCCGTTGACCAGACCGAGCACCGGGCTGACGACATGGGTGGCGTAATGCATGGGGATCATGCGTTCCCAGTACTCGGGCCAGCCGTCCATATCTTGCGGGTGGGAGGCGGCCATGTACTGAATTTTGCCCAATTCACCCTTGGTGTACATGTCCTTAATGAAGAGGAACTCGCGGCTGTAGACGACGGTCTCGGCCATCATGTATTTGAGGCCGGTGTCCTGCACCAATTGGCAGATCTTCTCGCACTCGTCGATGGAGGTGGACATGGGGACGGTGCACATGACGTGCTTGCCGGCCTTGAGGGCCTCGATGGACATCCAACCGTGGTCGGGGATGGGCGAGTTGATGTGGACGAAGTCGATGTCCTTGTCGGCCAGGACCTGCTCGTATTTGGTGTAGCGCTTGGCGATGCCGAACTTGTCGCCGACGGCATTGAGTTCCTTCTCGTTGCGGCGGCAGATGGCCTCGACACTGCCCAAGGGATGGCGCTGATAAATGGGGATGAATTCGGCCCCGAAGCCCAGACCCACCATCGCCACCCTGAATTTCTTTGCCATGAGAGGCCGCTCCTTGGAAACCGAACGAGGAAACA
>CAWUOE010000454.1:0-3337 GCA_963923355.1 uncultured Gemmataceae bacterium
TGAACTGGTTTTGGCCCTCCACCAAATGATCGGGGTATTTGAACAGCGGAAGACCGAGGAGGGGGCCGTGGTCATCCGGTTGGAAAGACTGGAAATATTGGCGGTCAAGAATCACCAGGCCCGAGCCGCCCGGCATGCTTTTGCCGCGCTTACCCACCGTGGGGACCAGCAGCCCGACGACACGGGCTTCCAGCCCCTTGCTGACATGGACCGTCATGATGCGGACGAGGTTCTCGCCCGGACCGAGTTCGGCATCCACCTTTTCGGCGATCTCCCCCTCCATCAAGCCGGTGAGGGTCTCGGCCATCTCCCGCAGGCTGAGGGGGGAGGAGGCTTCCATCTCCTCCATGCGCGCCAGGGCATGATCGATCCCGCGTGCCGCCCGGTCGAATGATTCGGGTGAAGCGCCCGGGCGGGAATTCCATGCAGCCAGGGCCAGCCAAGCCCCGGATTCCTGCAGCAGATGCCGGACCAACTGGTGGTGGGGCATGCGGTCGACCAGGGTACGCCAACCGCCCGCGCCAGCCAAGCGGCGCGCGACAGCCTGCAGGTGCTCGCGGCGTTGGGGGGGAAGGGAATCCCAGGCTGTTTTGGCCACTTCCCGCGCCGGAATGAAACTGCCACAGGAATCCGAGGCGGCCAAGGCCCGCAGGCCGGCCTCCAGGTTGGGGCGCACTGTTTCGCCGGAAGAACCCAGCACGCCCAACAGTGTGATCTCGGAGGGGGTGCAACGGGCGACCGGACCCAGCAACACGCCGAGGAGGGCGGGATTGTCGGCTGGGTCCGCCAAACAGCGGATCAGGTTGACGAGGTCGGCCACCTCCTGCCGACGCCAAACGGCATCCCGCACGAGGGCGCGGCAAGGTATCCCCTCGGCGGAGAGGGCCTCCTGCAGCGGATCGAGTAACGTCTTGAAGCTGTGGGCCAGGACGAGCATGTCCTTCCAGGCAACGCCGTGCTGGTCGTGCATCTGTCGCAGGTGGGCGGCGAGCATGCGCAGCGAGTGCGCATTGAACCGATCGGGCTTGGCCCGAGTTTCGGCCGAATGTGAATCGATTTCCTCATTCTCCTCGGTGGGGGAATCGGAATCAGAATCGGGCGGAAGCAGCAGCTTGACGATGGATTGGCTGTCGCGCTTGCGGATTTTTTCGGCGGTCTCGGGGTTTGACAGGTCCGGTTCACCCGGCGCCAATGTGACGTGGGGAAGATCGAGATGGGCCATGCCGAGGGAGCTGGCCTGGTCTATGTACTGCAGGGTGCCGGGAGCCGTGCGGTAATTCAGGTTGAGTTGGCCCAGGCCGACTTTTTCGTCCGGGGTCGATTCGCGGTGGCCGAAATCCACACGATGCGGGTCGTACCAGGTGGGGCGGGGAGTGGGGCCCGCTTTGAGGTACATGGCGCGGACCTGTTCCATCAGGCGGGGATTGCTGCCACGCCAGTGATAGATGGCTTGCTCGGGATCACCCACCAGAGTGAGCCTTCCCCAGGTTCGGGGTGATTCGGGGTCGCCCCCGGAAAGCCTGCAGGCGATTTCCCACTGCTGCTGGGTGTTGTCCTGGAATTCGTCCACCATCAGGCGTGTGTAGTGGATGCCGAGAGTCTTCAGGAAAACCTTGTCGCGGCCCTGCAGCAGCCTGAGCAACATTCGGCCCAACAGGAAAAACGGGTAGGCGTTTTCGCGCCCGCACAGCTCCGAGAATCGGCGGTCCACCGCGAGGAGCAAATCACCCCAGGCCTGACGCCATTGGCGGACCGGCTCGGGATCCACCAGAGGCAGGGCGGGATCGAATTTTGGCGAGCCTTCCAGCAGTTGGACCAGCGGAGCCAGTTTGTTTTGCAGGTCGGCGATGGAAGGGGAGTGTGGATTGGCGGCTGTTCCGAGTCCATGGATTCGGGGCAGACCTTTGCCGGTAAAGAGGCAATCTGTCAAAACCTTGAACCGGCTGCGGGGTGTGCCAGTGTCCACACGGTAACTGGCAGCCAGCGCGCGGATTTCGCGGGCAGCATCCGTATCGCGTTTGGCCAATTCGGTTGATCCGGTTGTCAGGAGGCCTGGTACCTCGGATTCCAGATCAGCCCAGCGGTTTTCCCATTCCGCGAGCCTTGGTGAGACCAGGAGGCCGAATTCGCGGGAAAGGATGCCGGCGTAGCGCGGGTGCGTGTGCAAGGCCGTGATGGCCTGGCAGGCCTTGTCACCATCGCCTCCCCCGGTGAGGAACCGGAAACAGATGCTCTCGATACCACGGCGGTCATGCTGGCGGTGGACATGGTAGAGCTTGGTGGCCAAGTCTGGATCGGGCCTTTCCACCACCTGGTGGACCGCGCGGCGGACCATGACGGCGGTGGTTGTCTCATCCTGGACAGAAAAGGAGGGATCGAGCGCGAGGTCAGCAGGGCGTTCGAGGGCGAAACGACGGAGGATCTGCTGCACGAGGGCATCGGTGGTGCCGATGGCGGCTCCGGGTAATTGGCCGAGCCACTTTTCCCACAGAGGGGCGCGCGGGTGGGCGCGTTCCCGGTCGTGCCGCCACTCGGCTTCCATGGCCTGACGGAGCCGATCGCGCAGTTCGGCGCCGGCCTTCCGGGTGAAAGTGATGATCGCCAGTTGATCCAAGCCCGCATCCGGGTTTTCGAGGAGGGACTTGAGGGTGAGGGCGACCAACTGGGTGGTTTTGCCGCTGCCTGCCACCGCGTTGATGAGGCCGAAGCCATCCGTGCGCAGGGCGTGGCGCTGACCCGGGGTGAGTCGTCTGAACGCGAGCGTGTCGAGCATGGTAGGGGTTCCTTCTCTCAGCCGTTTTGGGGATGCCTGCAGGCGTTTTTCAGCGGGCAGTAGGCGCATTCCGGTTTGGGGTGGTCGGGGCCGAAGGTGGTGAGGCTGATGACGCCGCCGCGGATTTCCCGCACATGATCAGCCACCTTCTGGCCGATCTGGTCCAGCTTCATGTGGAAGGGGTGGGATTGGCCCTTCACGCCGGGAAGCCTGGAAGAACCCTTGAGCTCCACCTGCTCGGGCCGGATGAGAAGGTAACCAGCCTCCACCCACAATTCGGGGTTGTTTTCCTCGCTTTGAAGGGCCCAGCCATAGATCAATGGCTGGAGCAGCCTTCCTGATTCGACCTTGTCGCGGATGGAAGTCATCCGTCCGGTCTTGTGGTCGACCACCACCCTGCTGGGGTGGTTTTCCTGGTTGCGGGACAGCACCAAGTCGATCCGCCCATGGACGATTATTTGCCCCACCTCCGGATGATGGATCCGGATGCTGAACTCCTTTTCCGCATCGCGCACGGTGTAGCCGGATAGGAGGCCCATGTTGCCACCACGGCCGAGGAGGATG
>CAWUOE010000455.1:0-3334 GCA_963923355.1 uncultured Gemmataceae bacterium
ATTTACTTCCATCCCCCCTTGGGATAAATTCATTAAAAATTAAACTGATTCGGCGCAATTGGTCGCTTGCCTCGTTTTTTTGCCCAAGCCTTAGGACTACCTTCTTTTTATATTTCCTGACTCGTTTTGAGGTTAAAAGGTGAACGATTCCAAATGCCCAAGGCCGAAGGGGGCTTTTCTCCCCTTCTGGGCCATGACACTCGCTTTTTGCCTGAAAGGGACTGCCGCCGCCCAATCACCTACCGAGGCGGAGTTGGCGGCCTACCAAAAGGCCCTCGATGGCTACTGCCAGACCATCGAGGATGTGCTGGACACCGGGGCCCACGCGGTGGTCCACGATGACCCCACCCGCGACAGCCTCGTGCTGAAGTGGGGCCGGGAACAGGGACTGAAGGGCCTCGATGGAAAAATCCCGCTCAGTCGCCGGCGCGAGGCGCTCGAGTTGGTCTACCGGGAAATCCGGCGCAGGTATCTCCCCGATGCGACCCTTGCCGAGAACGCCCCCGATGCGGGAGTGAAGGTTGTCGTCGGGGAACCCCGCATCGTGATGTTGGCTCCAGAGGGCAAAACCGCTGATATCGCCGGAGAGAAACACCGCCTGCGCCACCTCGGCGGTTCCATTGCGATGGAAGGCCGCTGGGGCCAGTACATGTTCCCCCAAATATCCAGGATCCGGGGCGACATGCTGGTGATCCAGGTCTATGTGGGTGGCGACAGCCCCGGAGGCAGAAAATACCTCTACTTTTTGTCGGATGACAAGGGAAAGACTTGGCGCCTGTGCACCGTCTACGAGGATTCCAATGAAAAACCTGCCACTGAGATCGCCATGCGCCTTTCCGACGGCGAGGAAATCCGCGGCCCTCTCGATCGCGATTACCAGTCGGTCGATGTTTCCGGCCTGAAGATCAAATCTTATGGCGGCATGTACCGCCTGGGTGACCTGCCAAAGGAAAAGCAGGGTATTACCATCTACACCCGCAAGCCGGGGCAATCCGCATGGACACGTGAAACCGCCTACTGGGACCCTGACATGCTGGTGGAGGGCAAAATCCCCTCCCCCATCCAGACCTCCGAGGCCCACGCAGTTCACCTGCGGGATGGATCTTTGGCCACTGCGGTCTGGCGACAGGCTGTGATGTCGGACATCCGGCCCGATGGCACCCTCAATAAAGAGGGTGACAACCACCAGATCTGGCGCAGCTATGACCGGGGCCGTACCTGGAAAGTTGGCGGCACAATCCCCCGCCTCCGCTTTTGGAAGGATTATCCCCATCCGCCGGCCGACCCCACGGTGCGCGCCCACCTGCTCGCCTTCCCGAACGGCAAATGGGTGGCCGCCTACCGCACCCAAGGGCTCCACTACTCGTCCGGTGGGCCGCTGATCGTCAGTTCCTCCGCGGATGAGGGAAAAACCTGGTCCCAACCCAAGGCGATCCGGGTTCCTGGTTGCAACCCTTTGGGCATTGTCCTGGAGAATGGCATCGGAGTGCTCTCTTACCAACGCCCGGGAGTTTTTCTCACTTTTTGTTCAGATGGCGAAGGAACCAATTGGGGCAACGATGTGACATTGGTCAAGGCTTGGCGGCACCAGCGCAATGAGAACTCCTGCTGCAACGGTAGCTTCGTGGTCACCGGCCCCGATCGGTTCGTCTACACTTACACCAAATGGGATGTCACCGACCCCTGGGGTCAACCCCGCCAGGCGGTGATCGCCCAAGAGTTCATTGTGTCGAAAAAATAATCTTTACCGCCAGTTTCTTAGCCTGCCGTCCGGTCGTTAGGCACCCCCGAATGGTCTGATGGAATCGCATTTCCACAGGTTCAGGGGTGAACGACCGAAGTCAACAGGCTCCTTGCACAAAAAGGTTCCTCATGCGCGCCTACCGACTCGATTCCCCCGATGGATTAAATGGCCTGAAGGTGGTTCAACTGCCCGACCCCGTGCCTGGCTTTGGTCAGGTGGTCATAGCTGTGCGCGCCTGCTCGCTCAACTACCGGGATTCCCTGCTCCTCAAGGGCGGCTACCCGCGCAACCGCAACTACCCCGTGATCCCTCTGTCCGATGGCGCCGGCGAGGTGGTTGCCATTGGACCCGGTGTCACCCGGTTCCAGGTGGGCGACCGCGTCGCCCCCAATTTCATGCGAGATTGGATCAGCGGTCCCATCCACGAGCAAGCACTGCTTTCCTCCCTTGGCGGCGGCATCGATGGCATGCTGGCTGAACGGGTCTGTCTGCCGGAAATCTCGCTGGTTACAGTTCCCGATCATCTTTCGTGGGAGGAAGCCTCCACCCTGCCCTGCGCTGCCCTCACCGCGTGGAATGCCCTGACCTCAGCCAACACCAAGGCGGGCGACACCGTGCTGGTCCTGGGAACCGGAGGCGTCAGCATCTTCGCGCTCCAGTTGGCCAACGCACTCGGCGCTCGGGTCATTGCCACCAGCGGCAGCGATGACAAGGCCGCCAAGGCGAAGGCTCTCGGCGCCTATGCCACCATCAACTACCGCAAAAAACCTGATTGGCATGAGGAACTCCGTAAACTCACCAACGGCCGGGGTGTCGATCTGGTCCTCGAGGTCGGTGGCCCGGGCACCTTTGAGCGCTCCATCAAGTCCACGCGCGTCGGCGGCACCATCGCGCTGATCGGCCTGCTCGATGTCGGCACCGAGCCGCCCAACATCATCCCCCTGCTGCTCAATGCTCAGAAGGTGCACGGCATCTATGTTGGTAGCGTCGCCATGTTCGAGGAAATGAACCGCGCCATCACCATCAACCAGATCCATCCGGTCATTGACCGCGCCTTCAAGTTCGACGAGGCCCCCCAAGCCTACGAATACCTCATCTCCCAAAAGCACCTGGGCAAGGTTGTCATTCAACTCGACCACAACTGACCAACAACTTATCGGTAGGGGTGTCAATCGGCCCTGCTAAAAATGGGCTGTTCACGGCTCCCTCCATTTTCCTAAAGGAAGCAAAAGATCGGATCAGCCCAAAAATCTCCAACGGCTCCAAAAGGCCGGTTATCTTCAAAAACCCGTCGTCACAACTTCACTTCCTACCAGTTAAAAATCTGCCGAAAACCCACCCCTATTCGCTCTATATGCCCAACATTTCCGCCAAAATAATCAGAAAAATTTTCTCAAACTGCTCTCTGAACAACGCCCCCTGTGCGTCAAGAATCCAAATATGTGGAAAGGGACAATAGCCAGACGGGTTTGCCAGGCCAGCAACCCCCGCCTCGCGCCACCTGACCCGATCCACGGCGGCCCGGCCGGTTGAAACTTTCAATCGTCCCGGGGTCTTTCAGCCCTGCCAGATCCATCGCCACGGGGGCGA
>CAWUOE010000456.1:0-3330 GCA_963923355.1 uncultured Gemmataceae bacterium
GACATCGAGGATTATCCCGACAACGAAACCCGTTTCGCGGTGATCGGCCGCCACAAGTGCGCCAAGACCGGCAATGACAAGACCAGCATCATTTTCAAGGTGTCCAACACCCCGGGTGCCCTGGTGGACGCGCTGGACATCTTCAAGTCCGGCAAGATCAACCTCACCTGGATCGAGTCGTTTCCCGCCCGCGCGGGACGCACCGAGAAGCTTGAATACCTGTTCTTCGCCGACCTCGAAGGCCACCAGGAAGAGCCCAAGGTGGCCAAGGCCCTGAAATCGCTGACCGACACCGCCAAGGAAATGCGTATCCTCGGCTCCTACCCGGTCTCCCCGTTGCCCGCCTGAAACTTCCGAGCCCGCCCGGCATTGCCGGCGTGCCCCTTTTGGAAACGCCCATGATCATTGTTCTCGAAGCAAACGCCACACCCAACCAGATCGACGACATTCTCGGTCGCATCAAGGAACTTGGCCTCCGTGCACACCGCAGCGACGGTCAGGAGCGCACCATCATCGGCGTGATCGGGGATGAGGAAAAGCTGCAGTCCCAGCCCCTGCAGGCCATGCCCGGCGTGGAAAAGGTGTTGCCCATTCTCAAGCCGTTCAAGCTGGCCAGCCGCCAGATGCACCCCGCCGACACCGTGGTGGAGGTGAAGGCAGGCGACAAGGGACCGGTGGTGAAGATCGGTGGCGGCCATCTGGCCATGATTGCCGGCCCCTGCGCCATCGAGGGCGAGGAGATCCTCGCCGAAATCGCCAAGACCGTGCACGCCTCCGGCGCCAACATACTCCGTGGCGGTGCCTTCAAGCCCCGCACCAGCCCGTACAGCTTCCAGGGCATGGGCGAACCCGGTCTCCGCATCCTCCGCGATGTAGGCCACGCCCTGGGCATGCCGGTGGTCACCGAGGTGATGGACCCCCGTCAGGTGCCACTGGTCGAAAAATACGCCGACATGTTCCAGATCGGCGCCCGCAACATGCAGAACTTCGACCTGTTGCGCGAGGTAGGCATGTGCCGGAAACCGGTGCTGCTGAAGCGCGGCATGTCCGCCACCGTGAAAGACCTGCTGCTTTCCGCCGAATATGTGCTGAGCGAAGGCAACCTGAATGTGGTGTTGTGCGAGCGGGGCGTGCGCACGTTCGAGGACAGCACCCGCAACATGATCGACCTGGCCGCCATTCCCAATGTGCAGGGCCAAAGCCACCTGCCCATCATCGCCGATCCCAGCCATGCCACGGGGCGCCCCGACCTGATCCCCCCGATGTCTCGCGCGGCGCTGGCCGCCGGGGCGGATGGGGTGCATGTGGAAGTACATTGCGCACCCGAAAAGGCGTTTTCCGATGGCCCACAAGCCCTGCGTCCGCCCCAGTTTGCCGCGCTGATGAAACAGCTTCAGGACCTGGCGCGCTTGATGGGCCGCCAATTCGACCTGGCCCGACCGGCCTGAACGGGGTCGACCCTTTGAATCACGACCAAGAATCCTTCATCCCTGGAGTTTGACATGCGCGGGAAGTTTGTGGCCGGCAACTGGAAAATGAATACCGACCTGGCCAGTGGGGTTGCGCTGGCCAAGTCCCTGGTGGGTGGCATCCAGGCCGACGGAGCCGTTTCCGCCGGGTTGGCTTCCGGCAAACTGCGCACAGCAGTCTGCCCGCCGTTCCCTTACATCCTGGCGGTGCGCGAGGCCATCCAGGGTTCGAAGGTTGAGCTGGGTGCCCAGAACTGCTACATGGAAAAGCCCGGTGCCTTCACCGGTGAGGTGGCAGCCGCCATGCTGAAGGACATCGGCTGCGGGTTGGTCATCCTTGGCCACTCCGAACGCCGGCACAAGATGGGTGAAACCGATGCGCAGATCAAAGCTAAGCTGGTGGCCGCCCAGGCCGCCGGACTGGAAGTGATCCTGTGCCTGGGTGAAACCTTGGCGGAGCGGCAGGCCGAGAAGACCTTCAGCGTCCTGGCCGAGCAAATCGCGGGCGCGCTGGGTGGCCTGCCGGCGGATGCGCTGGCCAAGCTGGTGATCGCCTACGAGCCCGTGTGGGCCATCGGCACCGGCGTCAACGCCTCCCCGGCCCAGGCCCAGGAGGCTCACGCATTCATCCGCAAGGACTTGGCCAGGCACTTTGGCCAGCCCGCTGCCGACAAGATGATCATCCAATACGGCGGCAGCCTCACCGCCGACAACGCCCGGGAAATCCTGTCCCAGCCGGATGTGGACGGGGGCCTGGTAGGTGGTGCCAGCCTTGACGCCAAGAAGTTTTTGCCCATTTTGCAGGCCGCGGTCGTCTGAACAGTCATCTCGGCTGGCGTCAGGGTATGATTTTGTCCTAACCTGTTGCTCACAATGGGTTAGGACTTTTTGTTTTACCAGGGAGGTGGCTGATGTTCGCGAACCTGCTTGTGACAGGACTGCTGGCGATTCTGCCGGCTCAGGACAAACCGGCCGCTCTCCCCATGCTCGACCCCGAGCGTGCCAAGGCGATGACCGGCATTTTCCAAGAGCTGCAGAGCGTGCAAAAGGAAAAGCTGCTGCCGGCAATGCAAAAGGCCAAGACGCCTGAGGAAGCCAAAAAAATCGTCCTGGAAATATTGGGGCCATACCCCGCCAAGCTGATCAAGCTGGGCAAGGACAAGCCAACCGATCCGGTCGCATTCGAATGTTTCATGGGTGCGATCGGCTTGTCCAGCCAGATGGAGGACACCAAAACCACCGACCAGGCGGTGGACCTGCTTTTCCAGCATCACAAGGGTAGCGAAAGGCTCGGCATCTTCTGCCAGATGTTGGCCGGCGGCGCCATGGCTGATCCGGAAAAACTGTTGGAACGGATCGAGAAGGAATCCACCAACAACGCGGTGAAGGGGCAGGCTTCCATGGCCCTTGCCACCTTCTACACGGACATCGCTGAAAACGCCGGTGTACCCGCCGACAAAAAGAAAGAGGCTCTGGCCAAGGCCGACGCCGCCTTCGCGCGCGTGCTGAAGGATTACGCGAAGGAGAAGGACCTCGACGGCAACCCCTTGGGTGAATCCGCCGCGGCCCTGTCCAGCCTGACTGTGGGCAAAGTGGCACCCGACGCCAAGGCGAAGGACCTCGATGGCAAGCCGGTATCCCTGACCGACCACAAGGGCAAGGTGGTCGTGCTTGACATCTGGGCCACCTGGTGCGGGCCCTGCAAGGCGATGATCCCGCACGAGCGCAAGATGGTGGAGAAGTTCAAGGACAAGCCCTTCGTGCTGGTCTCCATCAGCGGCGATGACAAGCCGGAGACGGTGAAGGAATTCCTGAAGAAGGAGCCGATGCCCTGGATCCACTGGTTCGGCGGCACCGAGCC